>JAJRUR010000285.1 GCA_024277695.1 Bacteroidota bacterium
GAAAACAGAGGATAACAACTAAGCTACCGAAGCTCTCACAGTCACTGAGTTATTGGTCAAATAGAGAAGTAGCAAGCAATGGCAAAAGATGCCGATTTTTGTCCGACGCGCTGACCTTAGATTCTCTGCTTTTTATCGCTCAGGGGACAAAATTTTGAGAAGCTTCCTTTGATTTAAGCAACTTTTCGTATTTTTAACTTGTTAAAAACAAAATTCAATATAGTTATGAGTACTAAAGTTTCTATTTCCGCCCCTATAAAGATATCCGATTCTGCACTGGAACAGCTCAAGCGCATACGTGTAGAGCAAGAAATACCGGATACACATATGATACGAGTGGGTGTAAAAGGCGGTGGTTGTTCCGGCTTGTCCTATGTATTGGGTTTTGATGACAAAACCGATAATGATGATGTCTTTGAGATCGAAGGCCTACAGGTGATTATGGATCGCGGGCACGCTTTGCACCTATTGGGTATAGAAATCGACTGGCTCAACGGGCTCAATAATCGCGGGTTTGTGTTCAACAACCCCAATGCTACAGATACCTGTGGTTGTGGATCGAGTTTTTCGACAGAATAGTCTTGACAAAATAATTATTCTAAAAAGATAATACCCATCTTTGAATTGGAGTATTATTAGTAAAAAAAATAAAAATATGAAGGCGATACTCATTGGTCTTGTCTTTATAGTACAGTTCTCGCTGAGTACTTATGCACAAGAAGAACAACTGGACATAGTACAGCAGTATCTGCTATCTACAGGTCCATACGACTTAAAGATAGAAGATCTCGCCGGGTGGCAAATCTCCCACAGCCATGTCAGTAATACATCCGGAGCCCAATACTTATATATACAGCAATATTGGAAAGCTATTCCCATCGATAATGCCATTTTGGTAGCAGTATTTGACAAAACCAATAATCTCCGGTTTACCAAATCCGGATTTGTCAAAAACACGGCTTCCGCCAATACCAATGTACAGTCCATCAGTCGTGACCAAGCATTGGCGAAAGCCATATCGCATTTAGCATTGGATATAAGCCCGCAAATCATCTCTACTGAAAAGATTGAGGGAGCTACTCAAAAGATCATCTATGAGATACCAAATCTATCGTATGATCCGGTGGATATCTCCTTGGTCTATCTATATAGTCCCAAAAACAATCTACGCCTCCACTGGCAAGTACGTATAGTAACTTTGGATGGCTTACATCACTGGATAATATTTGTTGATGCCCAAACGGGACGCATAAGCAAAAAAAGAGATTTGACCATACACTGTAGCTTTGATGCTGAATGTGCATCTCCAACTGCTCCATCCTACAATGCCGAAGATCAACGATATAAAACATCCGGCAACACACTATCGATCAATCCCGATTCCTACCGCGTCTATGCTCAGCCAATAGAAAGTCCCAATCACGGAGATTCGACCATCGAAACCAATCCGGCAGATGCCACTGCCTCTCCCTTTGGATGGCATGATACTGACGGCATAGCCGGTGCCGAATACACTATCACGCGAGGAAATAATGTCTATGCTCAAGAAGATCGTGACAATAACAACAATACTTTTGGCAATGCCCCTGACGGTGGTGCAGGTTTAGAT
The DNA here is from genome assembly GCA_024277695.1 of Bacteroidota bacterium. Classification (GTDB taxonomy): domain Bacteria; phylum Bacteroidota; class Bacteroidia; order Chitinophagales; family Saprospiraceae; genus JAJRUR01. The sequence goes on from JAJRUR010000285.1 coordinate 1,610, forward strand.
TTTGATTATGCTGCTGACTTTTCAGCTGACCCTACCACCAATCCCACACAAAATGCTGCCATCACCAATTTATTTTATTGGAACAATCTCATTCATGATGTATGGTATCATCACGGATTTGATGAAGCTGCCGGCAATTTTCAAGAAAACAACTATGGCAATGGTGGTCAGGGCTCCGATTATGTCATCGCAGATGCTCAAGATGCCGGAGGACAAAACAACGCCAATTTTTCTACTCCGGCAGATGGATCCAATCCACGGATGCAGATGTATCTATGGGATCCCACTGACCCCAATGATCCGGATTTGGATGGAGACTTTGACAATGGTATCATCGTCCACGAATATGCGCACGGCATCACAAATCGGCTGACCGGTGGTGCCGGGGCTTCCGGCTGTCTAGGCAACGCCGAACAGCCCGGCGAAGGTTGGAGCGATTGGTTTGCTCTTGTCATGACACACGAGTCGGGAGATACCCGTACCACTTCAAGAGGCATCGGCACATACGTGCTAGAACAAGACCCCGATACAGGCACCGGCATACGGACCTATCCATACACTACTGATATGGCAGTCAATCCGGACAGCTATAATAATATCATCGGACAGGCAGTACATCGCGTAGGTTCTGTATGGTGTGTGATGCTTTGGGAGCTCTACTGGGACCTGATAGACCAAGATGGATTTGATGCAGATCTCATTCAGGGCAACGGGGGTAATAATAAGGCGATGAAACTGGTTATGGAAGCTTTAAAACTACAGCCGTGTAGTCCCGGATTTGTAGATGCACGCGATGCCATCCTAGAAGCCGACCAGCTCTTATATGGCGGAGCAAACCGGTGTTTGATCTGGAGCGCATTTGCGCGACGAGGATTAGGAGCTTCAGCTTCTCAAGGGAGTTCAGACAATACATCTGACGGATCAGAAGGATATGATGTACAGGGTGCTACCATCCAAAAAACATCAGATCTTACCGAAGTCGATGTAGGACAAACCGTAACATATACTATTACCACACAAGCTAACTGTACAGATTCTACCAATTTTGTCATTTCGGATACCCTGCCGGCAGAGATGTCCTATGTAGCCGGTTCAGCTTCTGACGGAGGGGTGCACAATAACGGTATCATTACCTGGCCTCCCATCCCCAACTACACTAGTGGTATGAGTACCAGCTATACTTATCAGGCGACACTCCAAAACGGCTCCTTTTCCGGCAATACTACCATATTTTTTGATGATATGGAGTCCGGAACTGCTAACTGGAGCATATCCAATACGACCGGTTTGAGTGATTGGGTACAAACATCCTCTACGGATTGTGGCTCTACAGCCTGGTATGCCGAAGAACTCGAAGCTAATCCTCAACATACAGAAAATCAGTTCCTAGATCTTAATGCAACTGTACTGGATGGCATCACAACATTGAGCTTTGATCACAGCTACGATACAGAAATCAACTGGGACGGAGGACAGGTCGAAATCAGCATCGATGGTGGAAACAGTTGGACTGACCTCGGACCACAATTTACCCAAAATGGATACAATGACTATATCAAAAATTCGCCGACAGATGAAGCCTTTGCAGGTAATTCGGGCGGTTGTATCCAGTCGGTAGTAGATCTCACGCCCTACTGTGGAGAGACTGTCATCATACGCTTCAATTTTTATTATGACCAATTGGTCGCCGGTAATGGATGGTATATCGATAATGTACAACTTACAAGCTCTGCCGCTGTAAAAAATGTAGCCCGTGCCGATCTGGGAGGAGGGCAAGAAATCACTGCAAGCCACTGTGTCAAAGTAGCGGACGCAGCTCTACCGGTACAGTTGGTAGATTTTGTAGCTGTGCGCAATAAAGATCATATCAGACTCCAATGGAAAACCGCTCAAGAACTCCATAATAAAGGGTTCTATCTCGAACGCCGATCTGCCGGAACTGATTTTGTCCGGATCCATTGGATAGATGCCGGCACCGATATTTCAGAAATTCAGTCCTATCAGTACGAGGATTATGATGTCCTACCCGGACGATTGTATTATTACCGACTCCAACAAATAGATCGGGACGAGCAATCCACTTACTCAAATATCATTTCAGCCAAAATCCGGTCAGATAATACCTTCAAGATATCTCCAAACCCCGTACGGTCTCCTGTACCATTGCATATCCATTCAGCATCAGGAACTCCGGCAAGCATCAAACTATTGAACCCCGGTGGACAAGTCATTTTATCGGCAATTGTGAGTGATTGGCCATACATATTGGAAACTTCCGATCTGCACACCGGAATCTATATCCTACAAATCCAAACCGATCAAGAACAACTCGTCCAAAAAATCATCCTGCATTAAAAAAAAATGAGCAAGCATTTTTTTTATTGGATCGACTACTATCCCCACTTGATACCATTCCAATCAAATCACCTCCGCTACTACATAACTGCTTCCTGTGATCAAAATAAATGCTTCCTTTGACTTTATGGACATTTTGGCTGCAGCCAATGCACGACCGACCGAGCTATAGGCCTTACCCCTCAAATCCATCGTTGCTGCTATCTCTTTCAATAACTCGACATCCATAGCTCTGGGGACTTTGGCTTTACAAAAGTAATATTTGGCTTGGGGAGAAAAATAACTCAAAAGCTTTTTGGCTTCTTTTTCTTTTACCATGCCCAATACGATATGAGCATCTTTCATCGCTCTATTTTTATAGGAAGCTAATAGCGACTGTATTCCCGCTGCATTGTGCGCAGCATCAGCTACGATCAATGGCTCTGCAGATAAAATATGATACCTGCCTATAAAATTTGTACTCGCTCTAAGATCGCTTAATCCTTGGACTATCTGTCCCCGATTCAGCTCAAAGTGATCAGCCAAAATCTGTAGTGCAGCGAGTGCAGTCCTAAGATTGAGGACTTGATAGTCTCCTCTGGCATCCAGCTTTATCTCAAATTGATCGGAATCACTTATGTAGTCAAAAAACATAGCAGTATCCGTCTGCTTGGTCAAAGACAGTTTGAGCAGATCTGCAGCCCAATAAAGATCTGATGACCTTGCTCCGGCAGTACGCTCAAATACCATAGATGTCTCTTTTTGTCGCTCTCCGATGACAACGGGAATATACGGTTTGATAATTCCGGCTTTTTCAGCGGCTATTTCTTTGAGCGTATGACCTAGGGAAGCCTGATGATCTAACGAAATATTGGTGATTACCGATAGTATGGGTTTGATGATATTGGTACTATCCAACCGCCCTCCCATGCCGGTCTCGATGACGGCGATATCCACTTTTTTGTCTTTGAAATATTCAAAAGCCATGGCTACGGATATTTCAAAAAATGTAGGATTGATCGGATCGACCAAATCACGGTGTCGATGGATAAAGCCGGTAACCCATCGCTTGGATGCGAGTATCCCTTGGATCTTAATGCGCTCCCTAAAATCTCGATAGTGTGGTGAGGTGTACATACCCACGCGCAAACCCCTAGCCTGAAGGACAGCGGCTATCATGTGGGATACACTACCCTTGCCATTAGTACCGGCGATATGCACCGTAGGATACGCATTGTGTGGATGTCCCAGTGCCTGACTTAACTGCTCGATATTGTGCAAGCCTTTTTTGATAGCCACGGGTCCCTGCTTTTGATACAGAGCGAGTCGATTATACAAAAAATCGATGGCTTGGCGATAGTTATGGATGGGCTGCTTGATAACCGCTTATATTTTTGACCGCAAATATATATATCCCGCTCCTATCAACATCGCAAGACCAAAACTCATCAAGGTACCTATCAAAATATACTCCGTAAGCTTACGGTCTTTGGATTTGGACAGATCTCCAAATCGAAAAACAGACTTGGCGGCTATCAAAAATCCTATAGCCTCTATATGACCGCTAATGATAAAACCAAATACAAATAATCGCTCCAACATCCCGATATATTTGCCGGCTTCATTTAGCGAATGCCCTGCTGCATCTTCTTCGAGTACCCATTTCGAAATCATCATTCGGATAATCGTAGAGCCAACGGTAGTGAGCAATAATATACATATAAGCACCAAGAAATACTTTTCTATCTGATCCGGCGAAAAAAAAGTGATTGCCGACTCATAATACCTAATAACCAATACGATCATCATAAGATGTGCCAACTGATCCCAGAAAAACAACCATCGTTCAACAACCTTTGCACTCAAGTGCAGCTTGATGATATCAATAATCAAATGCGTCACTATGATAAACAAAAAGGCTTTCCAATATCGCAAATCAAATAACAAAATGCCTAACACGATCGCGTGGACTACAATATGTAGATACAAATATTTGGATCGGTGCTTTTTGATCTTTTTATCACGCACCCAATAAGTGGGCTGGAGCAAAAAGTCACCAATAATATGCGCTAAGACTAATTTTAATGCTAAAATCACCGGGTAATAACTATTTTTTTGTATCGCTGAAGCATAAGACGGACTTCTGTATAACCGGAACTTCTGAGGCGCTCACTGATAGTGCTTTGGCTTATTTTAAACTTTCGTGCTGCAACTTTTTGAGAACGATCCGGATACTCGATCAAATATTTGACCAATGCGGCTTGCGCTACAGTCCAGTGATCCATCGCAAAAGCAGCCAATCTAAAATAGAGATTGAACTGTTCATCAAAATCATCCCAAGGGCTTGATATCACCAGACGGTGCTTTTTCAGTGCATCAAAAGCAGTACCCGAACGCACAAAAGCAGACCCATTGGACTCAGTAATGCGTCGAGTAGCTAGATCTACATCCCCGATCCCGATCGCCATACGCACATCCAGTTTAGCCACCTGACGCATCGTAGCTTTGATGTGTATAGCTGCCTGTAGAGCTTCTGCTACACTACATGACATCTGAAAACTATCCCCGCGATAAACCTCCCAACTTGTCGGCCATTTCCCATACCGACGCAATACTTTTTTGAGCATATCAAGCCAGCCCTTGTCAAAATCCTCTCGCGAATTGATAATATCTCCTGTAATTACAGCTATCATATTCTAATAATATATAATTCGGTCAAATACCCGAATTTCTCAATATTCGGTCAAATACCCGAATTTCTCAATATTCGGTCAAATACCCGAATTTCTTAATATTCGGTCAAATACCCGAATTTCTCAATATTCGGTTATATAGGCGAATATAGCAAAAATCACACCAATGATGATCGATTAATCTTTCTTCCCAAAGGGATTCCAATCTTTTAGGCGATCTTTAATGTCAGATTTTTTGTCTTTCTGCTTCTTGCCTCCAAAAATATCGATAGGATATTCATCAAATATATCATCCAAAATACCACCCAAAGTATCCAATAAGTTAGAGTCTATCCTTCCGGTGACGATATCATCAATTTTTGACTTGATTGTATCCTTAATTTCTTCTTTTTTCTCGTCGATTATGAGCTCAACAGAATCCTTGGCCTGATCTACAATGTCCTGTATAGTATCCTTCAACTCCTCCACAAGCTGCTCTACCGTATCGCGCACTTCTTCTTTGATCTCCTCGATTTTTTGATCAACAGTATCTCGCAGTTCATTTTTCTTGTCCTCAATAATCTCATCTAGTATCTCTTTGGCTGTTTTTGATTTGAGGTTCAATATAGAGATCCTAGTATCCGGATGGTTGATAGTGCCTAACAACTGTACTCCTAAAATAATTGTATCGACCTTCGGGGCATCGATACCTAAACGATCCAATTTTGAAATCATCTCATCCCACTGTGCTCGAAGTTCCTTGGGCACTTTGTCCAAATCCAACTTCTCCGATGGAACCTCCAGACGTATTCTGTAGTCCATATCGCCCAAAATTTGGTGCTTGCCGCCGATCTTTACTCGGATACCTTCTATATCCTTCTCCCAAGGCTCTAACTCTACATATCCGTCTTTGATGTCAAACCAATTGCGCGTATAGTCCAATTTGATTTTTTTGAGAGCTTGTAAATTGAGACGATCGGCTAGTTGATCTATCGGTCCAAACTTCTTGACCAGGCCATGCAGGGTTTCTACAAATCCCGAGCCTGTCAAACTCCTAAATTCCGGAATATAATTCGGATCTAACTTTCCGGATAGTATCATGTCAGAATTAAAGACCCCTTCTAAATATTTACCGACAGGTGCCAAAGATTTTATAGATTTTACATTTTTAAAAGTCTTTTCAAAAGACAAGTTGGATAGATTATATTTCAAATCAAAAACAGCTTTGTCCGTTCCGTCATAGGCATACATACCAGCCACATTAAAAGTGCCACCCAAGCTATAGCCTTTAAAATTTTTTAGAAAGACAGCACCATCGTCAAATGCTATATTTCCTTTCGCATTATTTATTTTTACACCTGCATAAAATATCGAATCACTCTCTAATTGGATTCCAAAATTAAAACGATTCGGCACCACCACATATACAGCCGGTTCAGCATCAGTAGCGAGGTCTCGTACCATCCAATCCTCTAATCGAATACTTTCTGCTCGTACCCGAAGATCTCCTCTGAGCAAGCCATCCAAATAATTATAAGCATATACACTGTCCAAAACTCCACGGATTCGCATCGGGCTATTCTGAATATTTGCTTCTAAGTCTTCGATCTTTAATCTACTCAAATTACCTTGAACACTCATCCGCATATCTTTGATATCATAATCTTGATAATCCACTCGGTCATAGTCGGCCTGTATGTGCATCACCATATCACGTCGCCAGTCTTTCTGTGGGATCGCTTCCACACTATCTGTTTTTAGCCATTCATTGATATCCAATCGACTTCCATGGATATTTGCCCGAATCGTCAAAGCTTGATCTCCTCCAAAAATCGCCTCAAATTGTTGTATAACGCCTTTTCCTTTAAAGTCCGAACGCCCAATTTTGCCTTCGATCTGATTCAATACTATCTCGCCATTCATCAAACCGGCATCTAGCTTTGTCCATTCGATTCTCGGCTGTTGATTAATTTCTAATACCAAATTTTTACTGAGGATGGTGCCTTGATATTCCGCTTGTTTTGATTTTGAAAGTTTGCCGGATACATCAAAATCTACATCGATTAAACCCGATATAGTATCCACATTCTTCAATGGGTAGGCTTCTGCCAAATCGGATAAGTCAATATCACCGCGTAACTCTACGACATATTCGGGATCAGACTGCATGTCCCTTAACAAAAAACGCCCTGCAAGCTCTCTGTCGTTTAGTCTGAAAAATAATTTGGGGACATCCATCACATCGAGTCCTCCTCCCTGTTGATTGGATATGTGTGCTTCTAGATTGATTGCTTCAAAAGATGCTTTTTTGTCCGGAAAAGAAAAAGCACCGTCTCGGACATCGATATCCAGCTCGTAGTTTGGAAATGTATTTTTAGAAAGATTTAGGATACCATTGACCTCCCCTGTCAAAGCAAAACTCCCGCTTGCATTTAGGTTTTGAAAAGTCGCATTATAAAAGTTGGGCAGAATAGACAATAAACTCTTAAAATCTGCATCAGAAGACCGGAGCTCTATATCCAGATTATGTGCATCTGAGATTTGTCGGATATTACCTTGTATATCCAAACGGAGTCCATTGACTGTAAGGCGATTTTCTTTTAATTTGATATGCTGACCATTATCAGAAAGGACTAGATCCATATCCCAGCTGGCATCAGCATCCCTTAACCAAGTCCATGTTTTGTTGGCTATAGTCAAGGATGGAGATTTGCTCATACTCTTCCAATGACTTATACCGTCTTCTAATACAAAACTTCCGGTATGATCTACATCCAGGCTTACTACTTTCTGCCCCGATTGCAGGTCACGATAATAGAATTGACCACGATGGATTTTATAATTTTTTAGTTTAAAAAAAAATCTGCTTTTTGCAGAATTTTCTCCTTCTAATCCTTGAACGGAAATATCATAATTTGCACGGTGTCCATCACGTATTACATGCACGACTGGCTCATCCAGTACAAAACTATTGACCATAATGCTATCATTGGCACGAAGAGCAGACATTAGATCCAAATCAAAACTCAGACGCTTGGCATAAAATAAGTTTTCTTGAGTGCCCTGCAGCGGAACACCGCCAAGCTCCAGATCACTGATACTTACTTTGAGCTTGGGAAACGATGAAAAGAGATTTAAACGGATGGCACCATAATCGACGGATCCTGTCACACGCTCATTGATAGCTGTTTTTATTTCGCCTGCAATTTTATCTCTAAAAAACAAAGGAAATAACAACATAGATACCACTAAGATCAAAAGTAGTGTCAGCAGTGCTTTCCATAACAACTGTAGCGTGCGTTTCATAGTAATTTGGCTTTACTATTAGGAGATATTCTGAGCCAAATATACCTAAATCCTATAGACTGATAACAAAATTTTAACCCAATCGGAGCAATAATAATCGTCTTGAGGCACATATAGGCGAGATAACATAAACTACACGCATCAACTATTTATGGACAGATAATGTTATAAAAATTAAGA
>JAJRUR010000286.1 GCA_024277695.1 Bacteroidota bacterium
AAAAAAATCCCGAATGGGCAGCTGAATATCACGAATTAAAAACGGCTGAAGGCTATCAAAAGCCCGATGGGTTTGACATCTATATGCGCAATATGCAGCGTCAACAATATGCCGCACGAAACACTTCGGCATTGCACAATGTCCACGAAATGGGCCCATCCAACATCGGGGGACGTACGCGCACCTTTATTTTTGATCGAACTACACCGGATCGCTATTTATGTGGGGCAATTTCAGGTGGTCTTTGGGAAAGTCTCGATGCCGGAGAGACCTGGCACCCAAAAGATATCCATGACCAGAATGTCAATATCAGTTCGATGGACCAAAGCATATTAGACCCGCAGATCATCTACTACAGTACGGGCGAAGTCACGGGCAATTCGGCAGGAATCGGTGGAGTCGGAGTCTTTAAGAGTACGGATGCCGGGCAGAACTTTGAATTATTAGAAAACACTTCTTTGATCTACAATCGTACATGGCGTATTGCTTGTTCGAAGCTGGATACACATACGGTTTTTTTGGCGCACCGCAATGGTTTATCCGCATCAAGGGATGGAGGAAAGAACTGGGAGGAACTCATCTTATCACAAGTCACAGATGTAGAGACACTCCCCGATGGATCTGTCTGGGCAGGAGTACATAGTCGAGGAGTGATGTATTCGCCGGATGGATCCGAAGGCAGTTTTGTTTTTGTAGGTACTGACACCCTCCCCCAAGAAGGATTTCGGCGTGTCGAAATCGCTGTATCGCCTTCAGATAAAGATATCATATATGTAGCATACGAGGATGCCTCTACTAGAAAACTGTTGGATATCTACAAATCTTCTGACGGGGGTACTACTTGGTCCAAACTCCCCCATCCGGAAGATCAAAATATATTTTTCAATTATTCTTGGTATTGTTTGGCTCTCCAAGTACACCCCAGTAATCCCGATATAGTATTGATCGGTTCGGTAGGAGCCGGATATACGACAGACGGGGGGCTAAACTGGACTGCTTTTGGTTCTGTATTTGGGCATGTGGATCGACATTTTTTTGCATTTGATCCCTTTGATGAGGATAGATTCATCATCGGGAGTGACGGCGGCTTGGATGAGGGATACTCCGGGACGATACCTTTTGAGTCTGTAGCCAATCTCAATAACGGACTCAATATCACACAATTCTATACGGGTAGTTATCATCCACATCAAGACATTGCTATAGGCGGCACACAAGATAACGGCACATTGCTCAGTAATCAAGAGGACATGGAGTTTTTGCACATTTTTGGTGGTGACGGCTCTTTCAATGCTATCAACCCCAGTGATACGGACAATGCTTATGTATCTTACCAGCGAGGCTTTGTCTATCGTTCTGATGATTTTAGTTCTTGGCGTACTTGGGATTATATCATGAGTGATCTGGATATAAATAATGACGGAAGCATAGACGATCGTGTGTATTTTATCAATCCAATATATATTGATGGCAATCACACAGATAAGCTGTACTTCCCTACCAGAGACCGTCTATGGACATCGGATAATCGTGGTAATAATTGGTATCCGATGACGGATCCAATAGAAAACCTCTATGTGGTACGCTCGCGCAGTGTAGATGATACGACAACCGTGGCATTTTTGGCAGGTATCGGACAATTTTATCGTATCCGGAATATTCTCGATCACGGTCAAGGTGAAGAAATCAATCTCCTATCCAGTATACCGCCATCGATAGAAGATGGTTTTATCAAAGATTTTGAATTTCATCCCACCTATGACTCCGTACTTTTTGTGTGTTTGGCCTCCTACTCTACCCAAGCGCGTGTTTGGAAAGTCTCCGATGCTCTTTCGGACATGCCAATCTGGACTTCTATAAGCGGGGATTTGCCGACAGGACTACCGGTCAATGGAATAGTTATCTCCGACCAAGACCCTCAAACTATGGTTATTGCAACTGATTATGGTGTATATAGTACGATCAACGGCGGAGAAAATTGGATATTGGAAGAGGGCATCCCCAATGTACCTGTCCATGAGGTCAAACTAAATGTTGCGCTGAACAAACTCTACTTTTATACCCATGGACGTGGGATTTGGTCTGCTGAACTCGATCTACCGGTCAGTACACAAGAGTTGGCAAATACAGCTACCATAAAACTCCAGGTATATCCCAACCCTGCAGTCAGCTATATCCGATTTGGTACACCCAAGGACTTTGTCGCACGCCGGGCATATATCCTCTCTATGCAAGGACAGCAGATAAGCCGCTATGAACTCCAACCCGATCAGGATCAACTGCCTATATCCGAGTTGATGCCGGGAAGCTACATCTTATGGCTCAGAGATCCATCAGGACGTATGGCAAGCAGAGCGTTCATCAAAGCAAAAAATTAAATAAAACTTTTGGCTATAGCTTTGTTTATTTAGATCCAATCATTATCTTTGCGTTCTTTTTAGAAATATAAGTATATGGCAAACCATCAATCTGCAAAGAAAAGAGTAAGACAAGACGCTGTAAAGCGACTTAGAAACCGCTATTACAAGAAGACAACGCGTACCGCGATAGCTCGTTTGCGCGAAATGACTGACAAGCAAGAAGCTTTGAAGTTTTTACCTCAAGTAGTTAGTCGTATAGACAAACTCGTCAAGTCTAACAATTGGCATAAAAACAAAGCTGCCAATATCAAGAGCAAACTGATGAAGCATGTCGCCTCTTTGAGTTAAGAACAAAATTTTTTCCCAAAAGGACAGAAGCTCAATGTATCCATAGTACATTGGGCTTTTTTTGTTTCAGACTTTATTTTTTAGTCTAGTGGCAGCGTCTTAATAGTAGGAAATCGGACTAAAATGAGTATTGATAGAAAAAATTATTGCTCTATTTTCATAAAAATGCAAACATTCTACTATATTTAACCGGTAAAGAGGTTCTTCATTAGTTCCTTGTAACAGTATTTTGACATTACTATTCTTTTTTTAAATCAAAAAAACATCTTATGAAGCAGTTTACAAAAATCCAAATTCTATTTGTTTTGGTCCTCGTATCGTTCGGGTTACAAGCTCAGTTTACGGCTAGTGGCATCGTTCGAGATGAAACCGGTGAATCATTGATCGGGGTATCAGTTAGTATTGCAGGTACGACGATCGGAACAGTATCAGACATTGATGGGAGCTACTCTCTATCGGTGCCCACAGACCAAGCTACAATTGTTTATTCTTATCTGGGTTATGAAACGGCTCAGATTGAAATTACGCCATCCAATGCAGTCAACGACATAGTGTTGAGACCATCATCTACCAAGTTGGATGAAGTAGTGGTGACGGGACTTGCATCGAGTGTAAAGCGGAGCAATCTTGCTAACGCTGTTGAATCTATTGGTGCTGCCGAACTGACCGGCGTCACTTCACAACCTACAATGGAAGGAGCACTCTACGGTAAACTGAAGGGTGCAGAGATTCGATCCAATTCCGGAGCTCCAGGTGGAGGTATGTCTATCAAACTGCGGGGAGTTACTTCTATATTTGGAGGTCAGCAACCGCTCTACATTGTTGATGGAGTATTTGTGGACAATTCGACGATCAGTCTAGGAACCAATATAGTTTCAGCAGCTGCCGGAGGTGGTAATACAGCTACCAACCAAGACGATGCATCTAACCGTATAGCAGACCTCGTTACGGAGGATATCGAATCGATTGAAGTGCTTAAAGGAGCATCTGCATCAGGTATCTACGGATCTCGAGCTGCAGCAGGCGTAGTCATTATTACCACAAAAAGAGGTAAAGCCGGCAAACCGGTAGCAAAATTTTCTCAAAGTATAGGAACTACTTCCGCTATCAGACTACTCGGTCAGAGAGACTACGGCTCTCGCGAAAACATTGTCAATCTATTTGGCGAAAGTGCAGGAGAACTCTTTGATAAAAACGGTATTACAGACTACGAAAAAGAACTCTTCGGCAACTCAGGATTACTTTCTACGTCCCAACTTAGTTATAGTGGAGGTAACGACAAGACTACATATTATTTGAGTGGCGTCTATAAAAATGAAGACGGCATTGTAAAAAATACAGGATATAATAAAGCATCAATTAGAGCAAATTTGACACATAACCTAACCGACTGGTTAAAACTTGAGTTTACATCTAACTTTGTCAACGCACAGTCAGATCGTGGTTTTTTTAACAATGGTAACACGAATACTACGGTAGGCTATGCTCGAGCTTTTACTTATCCTTGGGAAAACCTTTTTCAGGATGAAGCCGGCGTATGGCCTGCAGGAGGAGCCGGATCTAATATTTTAGAAACAGTTGATCAAGTGACAAACCGCGAAAATGTTGATCGCTTCTTTTCGAGTGCAGTAGTCAATGCCAGACTCTTTACGACCACTAACCAAAGTTTAAGATTTATAGGTACTTTTGGTATGGACAAATACAATCTTTTGACATCTGCGCTATTTCCTAGTTCGCTCTCCTTTTTCCGAGCTGATGGAACACTTGGCGGGGTATCGATTCAAGGCAATACACGCAGTCAAATCAACCGCTTAGCCGGATTTTTTGTACATGACTTCTATACAGATAGTGGTCTATCCTTCAGTACGCAATTTGGTTTGACCGGAGAAAATTTTGATAGAAATACTGTAATAGCTACAGCATCCGGTCTGAATGGTGTAGAAACTAGTTTGAGTCAAGCTGCTAATCAAGCACTCAATCAATTTGAAATCATCCAAAAAGACCGTGGATTTTTCGTACAAGAAGAAGTTAATTTCAATGATAAGATATTGTTTACCGTAGGTTTGCGTGGAGACAAATCAACCAATAACGGTGATGCGAACAAACTCTATTATTATCCAAAATTTAATGCTGCCATTAACCTGCACGAATTTGATTTTTGGAATGCCGAAGGAAGTATCAATCAGTTCAAGCTTAGAGCTGCTTACGGTGAGGCCGGTACATTTGCAGGATTTAATGATCGATTTAACTCTCTAAATAGTGTATTGATCGGTGGCAATTCAGGACTTATCACCAGTACTTTACTCGGTAACACTACTGTGGGTCCGGAGAGACAAAAAGAATTAGAACTGGGATTTGACCTATCTTTACTCAATAATAAAGTAAGTCTAGAAGCTACATTCTACAACAAAAATGTAGATGATGTATTGCTCCGAGCAAATATTCCTACCTCCACAGGTTTTACACGTAAAGTAGTCAACGCTGCTGCACTTAATAATCAAGGGATTGAGCTTTCGTTAGGCATCAGACCGATTGACTCGGATCGATTGAAGTGGACAACACAATTCAACTGGTGGAAAAACAACTCAGAAGTCACACGATTGGATATACCGGCATTTAATTTGGGAGGTTTTGCAGCAAGTTTGGGACAGTATAGAATACAAGAAGGCAAAAGCGCTACACAAATTGTGGGTACTTATGATAAGGAGGATTGTAATAGTCAGGATGACTGTAGTAACATAGATCCGGATGGAGATGGATTTAGAGTTTATGGAGATGCAGAAGCAGATTTTAATTTAGGCTGGATCAATAGTCTGAAATTCGGAAATTTTGATTTTTCTATGGTATGGCACCTAAAGCAGGGAGGAGACGGAGTCAACCTCTCTACACTTCTATTTGATTTGGGCGGAACTACTTGGGACTATGATGACATAACTCTAGACCCTGATGGAGAAATAGTAAATGGCGAATATAGAACTTCAGAATGGTTTGCAGGAAATGCCGGTCCTTGGATAGAAGATGCCTCTTATTTGAGAATGCGGGAGATCGGTCTATACTACAATATCCCTGAATCTGTTGCAAGTTTTGCCAATCTCAGAATAGGTGTTTCAGGAAGGAACTTGATCAATATATTTGACTATAACAGCTATGACCCTGAGGTATCAAATTTTGGAGGAAATGTCTTAGCAAATAGTATCGAAGTGACACCATTTCCAAGTAGTAAACGAGTTAATTTCCACCTATCTGCCACTTTTTAAATCTTACACAATTAAAAAATAATCATTGATATGAAAAATATAAATAATTTACTCATCATCATATTTAGCCTGAGTATGCTATCCTGCAATTTGGACCCTGTCATCAACCCTAATGGACCGACGGTCGAAAATTATGAACAAGGTGCATCCAAGGCTCAGCTTCAATTATTAGTCAACGGTCTCGAAGCATCCCTCCGTAACGATATGGAGTTTTACTATCAGACAGTAAGTATAGTAGGTAGAGAATACTATGATCTAAATGGTACAGACCCTAGATACACCGGTGAACTACTAGGCGCTGGAGAGGGCGCAGGTGCATTGGATGATAACGGTTTTTTGACAACGAGATCATTTGGAGCGAGATACCGAAGTGCTAGAAATGCTCAATTGCTTCTCAATGCTGTAGCTAATAGTAACGCGGGCCTGTCTGCTGCGGATATGTCCGGGTATAATGCTTTTGCCAAAACTATGATGGCATACAACCTTTTGTTGGTCTTAAATCGACAGTACGAAAATGGAATTAGAAGCGATATATCCGACCCTAATAACTTAGGTTCATATACCGATTATCAAAATGGTCTCGGAGTGATTAACTCTATGCTGGACGCAGCGATAAGCGATGCAAATAGTGCAGGTTCAAGTTTTGCGTTTACTTTATCCTCTGGTTTTGACGGATTTGATACGCCGAGTTCTTTTGCTAGTTTTATCCAAGCACTCAAAGCCAGAGTAGAGATGTATAATAATAATCCCGGAGCTGTATTGAGTGCTTTAAGTGCTTCTTTTATGGATATGAATGGAGATTTGAACACGGGTGTCTATCATATATTTAGTGGGGCAGGAAACGATCGTCTGAATCCACTCTTTTACGCCCTTGGACAAAATAAATATATGGCACATACAAGTTTTGTATCTGATGCTGAACCTAGTGATACAAGGCTAAATAAAGTTGTAGAACTGGATGAAGAAGTATCTATAGACAATCTATCATCTACTTATCAAGTACAACTCTATACAAGCAGTACCCAACCCGTTGGTATCATTAGAAATGAAGAATTAATTTTGTTGGCGGCTGAAGCCAATATCTCCTCCAATCCCGCAGCAGCAATGAATGCGATCAATGTCATCAGAAATGCGCACGGATTGGATAATTACTCCGGAGGAAATTCTGTTGAAGAACTTACCAATGAAGTCCTCAAACAAAGGAGATATTCGCTTTTTGGAGAAGGGCATCGTTGGATCGATATGCGTAGGCACAATAAACTTGGCGAACTGCCACTGGACAGACCGGGTGATGAAGTCTTTGTACAGTTCCCAAGACCCGTACTCGAAATAGAATAGTTTCATCTATTTATGGTTTTGAATAGTTAGAAAAAAGGCTACTACTCTGTAGCCTTTTTTTTATAGATTAGAATCTCAAGTGTCCGAATTTTACTTAACCATGGACTTAAAAAACTATCTTTGAGCTCTCATGTTATCCTTTTATGATCTATCAATATAAAGAGTATGTACCTGTAATCCATCAAGGAGCTTTCGTGCATCCACAGGCCACCGTGATAGGCAATGTAATTATCAGTGACGGAGTCTATATCGGTCCCGGTGCAGTGCTGAGGGGGGATTTTGGACAGATCATCATCGAGGAAGGGTCCAATGTTCAGGAAAACTGTACTATCCATATGTTTCCGGGAGTAACAGTACATCTGCACAAAAATTCGCATATAGGACATGGGGCAATTATCCACGGTGCTATCATCAAAGAAAACTGTCTTATCGGTATGCAGGCCGTCATTATGGACCAAGCAATAATAGGATCTGAATCGATTGTGGGTGCCTTGACTTTTGTCAAAACCAAATCCGAAATACCACCACGATCTCTCGTCGTAGGTAATCCTGCCAAAATTATCAAGCAAGTCTCTGACGAAATGATCCAATGGAAGACCAAAGGTACTGAGATCTACCAACAGCTAGCTGCAGAGGCACACCAAAACATCATACCATGTGAGCCCCTTAGACATACTCCACCGGGGCGCAAAATACAATCGGGTGATTTTGAGCCCTGGCAAGAAAACGCATCATCCGGTAAGGCATAAAGTATTTATCCATCAGAGATACTATGGAGTTTCAAGTCATTGCACAAATCATCGCTACCATCAGTGGAGTGGCTTGTGTCTATCTTCAGACCAAAGAAAAAATAATCGCTTGGCCTTTGGGTATATTGAGTGTGAGCATTTTGGCGCTTATATTTTATCATTCATCGCTCTACTCCGACCTGCTGCTCCATATAATATTCATTATTTTAAATTTTTACGGGTGGTGGCAGTGGTCAGCTTCCGGTACACAGAGACAATCTTCCCTAGCTATTCGTAGCTTGAGCTATACATCTTTTATTTTGTGGAGTATAGTCGTACTCTTAGGAGCTTGGGGTCTCGGTCATGTGATGCTCTCTACATTTGGTGCCTCGATGGCATACTATGATGCCTTTACGACTTCGGGTAGTTTGGCAGCCCAATTTCTGCTGGCGCGCAAGATAAAAGAGAACTGGATTTTTTGGATTATTGTAGATCTCGTGGCGATCGTTGTGTACATAATCAAGGGACTGCATATTGTAGCCCTACTTTTCGTAGTATATCTCGTACTCTCTATAATCGGCTATCGCTCATGGAGCAAAAGTTCCCTACGGCTTATACCAAATACTTAGCTGTTTGCCTTTCGGTGATCTGCCAAAAACTTCTCCAATCCGATATCGGTAAGTGGGTGCTTGAGCAGACCCAAGATAGACTTGAGAGGACAAGTGACTATGTCAGCCCCTGCACGAGCTGCTTTGACTATATGTAAGGGATTGCGTATAGATGCTGCCAAAATTTCGGTATCAAAGCCTTGTATTGCGTATATTTCGGCGATTTCTTCTATGAGCTTGGTCCCATCCCAATTGATATCGTCTATTCGTCCTATGAATGGTGAGATATAACTCGCACCGGCTTTGGCAGCCAAAATAGCTTGACCGGATGAAAATACCAAAGTACAATTGGTGCGTATGCCGTGCTCGCTAAACCACTTAATCGCTTTGATGCCCTCTTGGATCATAGGTACTTTGACTACGATATTGGGAGCTATTTCTGATAGTGCTCTACCCTCTTGGATCATTCCATCGAAATCTGTCGAAATGACTTCTGCACTTACATCTCCTGATACGATATCGCATATCGCTCGATAATGTGCTCGAATAGAGTCCTCGCCTGAAATACCCTCTTTGGCCATCAGCGAGGGATTGGTAGTGACTCCATCTAGAATGCCAAGGTCTGCAGCTTCGCGGATCTGATCGAGATTAGCTGTATCAACAAAAAATCGCATAATTATATATATAAATTGTCCATCAAATAAAAAAAAGGTGAGAAATTACATCACACCGCTACAACTTCCTACCCTTGCTGCATTTCTGCCCTGGGGGAGTTCAGAAGGAGCTGGTTGTGCAACTCTCACCGACGGCAAAGGTAAGACTATTTTATATATTTTATTCAAGTTTCGGTAGTTAAAATCAATTGGATTGAGCTTAGATAAATCCACTTTCATAAAAAATAGCTTATGGATTAGACTGAAAAATATTTATTTGAGTGGATAGCTTGATAGATATTTGTACCTATGGTGCTACTACAATCCGTTTGCTGTAACCTCAGCGGGGCGACCTGTTTGTAGCCCCAGCGGGGCGCACGACTCCCTTTTTTTCTATTTTGTAACTACCGAAACTTGAGTATTTTATTCATAAAAAAAAATAATGGTTATGCATAAATTATGTGCTGCACCAGTTCTTCTAGTATTGCCTCTTCTTTTTGACGCGAACCATCGATTCCTTTTAACCTTCGATCGTAACGATGCAGCATATCAAAAATTCGTTCTAGCTGTGCCCCTGTATAGTTTTTGGCTGCTTTGCGGTAGTCCTTGACAAAATACTTTGAATAGATTCCGAGGGCTTTTGCCAAATAGTCGTCTGACTGTCCCGAAAGGGTTTTGAGTGCATAGACCTTTGAAAAAAAAGAATGGATAGCAGGGATGATAAGAATCAAAGGTTGGGTTTTTAAATGATCTACCAAATTTTTGACGATATAGTTGACTTTAGAAATATTGCGATCACCTAGCGCATCTTGTAATTCAAATACATTGTAATGTCTGCTTACACCGATATTTTGCTCTATATGTTCGAGGTCTATTTGGGGTTTATCTTCAATGAGTATCAGTAGTTTGTCCAGTTCATTGACTACATTGGACAGTTTATTTCCGACAAAGATAGAGAGCAACCTCGACGCTTCGGGGCTTATCTTTTTGCCGACAGATTTTAGATATTGATCTATCCATGCGGGTATTTTGTTTTCGTAAACGCGCTTGGACTCCATAATACAGACTGACGGAGCATCTTTGAGGCTTTTGAACCATTTTTTTCGTTTGTCCGGTGATTTTGCCTTATAGGCGATCATAAAAACAGTAGCCGGATTGGGGTTTTGGAAATAAGGGACTAGCCCATCCCAGTCATTGAACGCTTGTGCTTCTTTGAGGATGACCAGTTGGTGCGAGGACATCATGGGGTACCTTCGTAAGTGGTCGAGCAATTGGTCTGCTTTGACTTCTTTGCCGTAGGCTACCGTCCGATTGAATGCTTTTTGGTCATCGGTCAAGACGGTAGTATCCAGAATATCTGTCAAACGGTCAATGTAATAATCTTCCTCGCCATAGGCCAGATAGATCTGATCGAACTGTTTCTTTTTAATATGGGAAAGTATCACTTTAAAGTCCATCAAAAAAACTTAATTCAACACTGCACTATCGGGCATCTGTGAAATAATCGAATAGTTCTCTCCCTTTTCCTCCATAAGAGTCTGCCATAGTCTATAGGGGTCTTTTTCAAAAATATGCTCTTGACGAGCTCCTACCTGAATCCAAGAGCCTCTATGCATTTCTGCCTCCAACTGACCCGAAGTCCAGCCCGAGTAGCCCACTATAAAATGTATGTTATGTGGTTGGAGTAGATTAGAAGAAATCAAAAACTTTACTTTTTCAAAATCTCCACCCCAAAAGATACCTTCAGAGACTTCATTACTGCCTTCGATCAAATCGCCCATCGTGTGTAGAAAATGTAAGGTGTCATTACCAACAGGTCCACCAAAATACATATCTCCTTCGAATGGCGGAAAATCATCTACCAGTTCATGGATCTTTACTTTCATAGGTCTGTTGACTACAAAGCCAATACTTCCGCCTTGTCCGGTTTCGCACAGATATATCACCGAACGATTGAAGTATGCATCGTGCATAAAAGGTTGGGCCAAAATAAATAAGCCGGGTTCTATTTTTTGTACTTTTGATCTTGCCATATAATGCTATGCAAGATATATCAAAAGTGACTATATTGAAAATTTTTAGCATCAAAAAATACGCCACATCAAGAATTTGCTCAATGGACAGGATTTTTGTGAGCATTTTATGCCGGAATCGAAGGCAATTTGTCCGTTTTGATGTTTCTGTCGATCCGACGCATAAGTCCACGCAGTACTTTACCATTACCTCCTACTTCGACCATGTCTGTCATACCCTCTTCGATCAAATACTGCATACTTTGTGTCCATCGTACAGGAGCAGTAAGTTGTTGGATGAGATGCTCTTTGAGTCGCTCAGGGTCTGACTCTGCTACTGCCGTAACATTTTGGACTATCGGTACTTTTGGTGTTTTAAAGCAAATATCCCGGACAAAAGTCTCAAAAACGTCTCTTGCCTCTTGCATCAAAGGAGAATGAAATGCACCGGCTACATTGAGCTTGATAGCCATTTTTGCCCCTTTTTCTTTAAGAATTCTGATCGCTTGATCGATTCCTGAGATACTCCCGGATATCACTAACTGCCCAGGACAGTTATAATTAGCTGCGACCACAATATCCTCTACCGAATCACAAACTTCTTCGACTATCTGATCATCCAAGCCGACGATAGCAGCCATCGTACCCGGGACATGATCACATGCATCCTGCATAGCATTGGCTCGATGCTGTACGATTTTGAGACCGGTCTCAAAGTCATAAACCCCGGCTACTGCCATGGCGGTCAACTCTCCTAAAGAGTGACCACCGAGATAATTGTAGTCAGGATTATCTATATCAACCATACTCGCCATACTATGGACATAGAGTGCCGGCTGTGTGATTCTAGTCTGCTTTAGCTGGTCTTCTGTCCCCTCCAACATGATCTTGCGGAGTCCAAAACCCAGTATCTCGTCGGCATGATCAAATAGTTTGGCTGCAGCCTCCGATCTTTGATACAGCTCGCTACCCATCCCAACAAATTGAGCTCCCTGTCCGGGAAATAAAAATGCTTTCATCTATAAAATAATTATTTTTTATTATTAAATAAAGCGTCGGCAGAATCTTTTTTTTTCAAAAAAAATCTCTTTTTAACGCAAGTTAGCTGATATCAGATTAAGAAACTCTGTTCGGGTCTCTTGCTGCTCAAATTGACCTCGAAAAGCTGAAGTAGTTGTAGTCGAATTTTGTTTTTGCACTCCGCGCATCATCATACACATATGCACAGCCTCGATGACTATAGCGACACCCTGGGGATGGATAGTATCATAGATACAGTCCAGAATTTGGTGCGTCAGTCGCTCCTGTACCTGGAGCCTTCTGGCAAATACATCAACTACTCGCGGAATCTTACTGAGCCCGACGACTTTGCCATTGGGGATATAGGCTATATGTGCCTTACCATAAAAGGGCAAAATATGATGCTCGCACAAAGAGTACATCTCGATATCTTTTATAATGACCATCTCGCTATAGCTGTCCTCAAATAAAGCAGATTTTAATATCGATACCGGATCTTTGCCATAACCACTGGTAAGAAACTGCATAGCCTTGGCGGCTCGCTCCGGAGTTTTGATCAAACCGTCCCGCCCCAAATCTTCGCCGATCCCCTCGATGATCTGAAAAAAATTAGTCTTCAATTGAGCGGTGACCTCTTCACAATAGTGCTCATTTTTTGTATATCCCATCCTAAAATGTATTGTTTGATGATGATTAAGTAGCTCCTTCAAAAAGAATACCAAAAAAACTGATTACATCGACTCTTGATGCGCTCCGAAAGCCTTGTATGAGCCTTTTAAAACTTCTTTTCGAATAATTCAATACTAGAACTTCGTCTATAGCCTAATTGTTTTCATCTAAATAACTTATTTGCACAAGTTCTTTTTTATACCTTTAAGCAATGAACTCGAGATCGAGACCACAACAGTCAGCTCAAGTAGCCAAACATACGGAATCTCTGTTTGAGCGCCTACCTTCATGGATTGTGCATGTAGTGTTATGGATAGCTGTTTTTGTTTTATTCGTTTTGGTCAATCCCAAAGAAAAAGGGCTATGGTTTGCGCTGACTAATGAGGGTATCAAAATCTTTCTCTATACCATCCTCGTTTATGTCAATCTGCTATACCTCATACCTCAGCTTCTCAAGAAACAAAAATTTATCTTATATGCTCTGGCTTCGGTCTTGTTGATCATTGGGATCACCCAAGTAATGTTCATTGTCTTTTATTTTAAATTTATAGGAATGCCCGAAGAGCAAATGTTGCTCAAGCAAGATCAAATCTACTTATATATCCTTCATTTTTTGCTTCTATCAATCTCCACTATTTTTAGCATCAGTACGGAGTGGTACCGTCAGCAACGTGAGCGCATAGAACTCGAAAATAGAAATATGTCCACAGAACTACAGTTTTTAAAATCCCAAATCAACCCACACTTCTTGTTCAATACTTTGAACAATCTCTATGCACTGACCCTCAAAAAATCGGACAGCGCACCCGAAGTCGTACTCAAACTATCCGAAATGATGCGCTATATGCTCTATGAGTCCAATGAAACCAAAGTACCGCTAGCATCCGAAATAAGTTTTATCCAAAACTACCTCGACCTCGAAAATATCCGGCAAGGTGGAAGTTCGGAAATAACCATGCATATCAAAGGTAATCCCAATGGACATGAAATAGCCCCTCTGCTTTTTATTCCTTTTATAGAAAATGCAGTCAAACATGGTCTCAACAAAACGCGTGATGGTCAAGTACAGATAGTGATGCAGATATCTGACGAAGAAGTAAATTTCAAAATCCAAAATCCGATGGTAGATGAAGATAAAGAAACTCTCGATAAGCATTCGGGTGGTATAGGACTGATAAATGTAAAGCGTCGCTTATCATTGCTCTATCCAAAACATCACACGATACGCTTGCGCCAAAGAGACCAAGTCTATTATGTAGAATTAAATATCCAACTCAATGAATAAAAACAAATACAATATGCTAAATGTCCTGATCGTCGATGACGAACCCCTAGCTACAGAAATCATACAAGGTTTTGCCGACTCCCTACCATCACTCCATGTCGTAGGTGTCTGCAATGATGCAATGGATGCTCTTGAAATCATTAAGAATGAGCCCATTGACCTGATATTTTTAGACATTCAGATGCCTCAACTGACCGGAGTGGAGCT
>JAJRUR010000287.1 GCA_024277695.1 Bacteroidota bacterium
ATCCTTCGGAGCCGATTCTGACTGCAAGGGAGGTAAAAAGAGTCCTCCCCCTAGCCCCCTCCAAAGGGGGATAAAACCAAGCGATGGCGTACCCCTCATTTTTTAAGAGAGGGGCCGGGGTGAGTATTACTGTTGTCCTCTCCCTAGCCCCCTCCAGAGAGGGATAAAGAGAGATGCCCTGAAGTTAGGTCTCAAATCCTAAAATAATGGCAGGTGTGCCATACATATGGATACTCGCCATGCCTTTTTTTTCTTGGATCCATACCCGGGTCTTCTTACCATCTTGTTGGAGTTGGGGAGGCATGTTGAGGACTTCATATTTTTGTCCGTTTGCATCAAGTGCCCAAAAACCCATATTGATCTGTATATATCGTACAGTTGCTGTGATGCGCTTCATATTATTTTTTTTGAACTACAGTTTTGTCTGTTGCATTTGGTGGATTTAAGACCGTCAAGAGATCGTCAATACGCTGCTTAAGATCTGCACGATCTACAATAAAATCCAAAAATCCATTTTCGAGCAAACTTTCAGCTTTTTGAAAACCTGCAGGTAGTTCTTTTTTTATAGTTTCTTTGATCACACGCGGCCCGGCAAAACCAATTAAAGCGTCAGGTTCTGAGAAGTTGATGTCTCCGAGCATCGCAAAAGAGGCTGTAACGCCTCCGGTGGTCGGATCTGTCAAAAATGACAAATAAGGTATTCCGGCATCAGCCAATTGTGTAAGTTTGGCACTGGTTTTGGCCATTTGCATAAGCGAAAAAGCAGATTCCATCATCCGTGCACCACCCGACTTGGATATGATCATGAAGGGCGTATTCTCTTCGATAGCCATATCGATGGCTTTGGCTATTTTCTCTCCCACTACAGAGCCCATACTTCCCCCGATGAACTTAAAATCCATCGCAGCGACTATCAAACTCTTACGCCCTACTTTTCCTTTGGCTACACAAATCGCATCATGTAGCCCGGTCTTTTTATAGCTTTTGTCCAATCGCTCTTGATACGATTTGAGATCTGCAAACTCTAGAAAATCCACCGACTTGAGTTCGGTAAAATATTCTGTCCATTTGCCATCAAATATGATATCAAAATAATCATGAGAACCGATGCGGATATGTTTATTGCAATTGGGGCATTTATAGACGTTTTTTTTGAGCTCTTTGACTGTGCTTGTCGTCTTGCACTCCGTACATTGAAACCACAATCCATCCGGCGTTTCCCGCTTAAATTTGGTAGCAGTTTGTATGCCATCCTTAAATCGTTGAAACCAACTTTGACCTTCCATCATAACAAATGTACTAAAATGTATAAAGTCTGCGAAAAAAATTTAAAACTATTTATCGAGGTTCAGTCTCGTTTTCTCTTCTTTGTTGGATCAATCGGGAGATATTTTGATATATGGCTTGTAGTGTTTTATGATCTTCGAGTAACTCTATGTGCCGCTTCATTGTTTTTTGATCGCCTCGAAGGGCGGGACCGGTTTGCGACAATTCGGGACCAGGATGCTTGATTTTGGCAAAAGTTGCCTCGATTAATGCTCGTAACACTTTGGGAGATATATCCGATAAGTCCAAGAATCTGTATGCCTCAGCTACAAGTGCATTCGTAAAATTATTGGACAGTACAGCCGCTAGATGAATACGCTCTTTCTGTGCTGCATCATAGCGATACACCGTATTGCTCAGCTTATGCGCAAATACCGACAATCTATCTTCGTCTCTAGCTGTACTCGCTCCGATGATGATGGGTAGTTGTTCCCAGTCTTGCGTTTGCCCTTTACTAAAACTCTGCAAAGGATAGATATACCCACGACGGACAAAATAATCGCTCATCTGCGTGTAGGCTGCCAATCCGGAAGTGTGGCATACAAAAGCCGTAGGTGGCAGATATAGACTCAGCTCTTCGGATACCGCAGCAATAGCATCATCAGCAACACTTATGATATAGAGGTCGCTTTGATGGAGTAATCGGCTCATGTTATGAATTATCGGCACTTGATCCCAAGGAAGATCACAAGTAGAGCGATTGTACATCTGATCGATACACACACCTCTTTGGAGTAATCTGACAGCAAGATGATGTCCGAGATTACCATATCCCAGTATGCTGACACTATAAATGGATTGATCCGGCTTCATCCTCATCTACTTATTAAAAATTCAGCACAAAAATAATCAAATCCAATATATCATCAAGGAGCCAGTCTCCTAAATACTATTTATAGCTTCATAAGCTTCACGGTACTGCTCTGATTATTGATCCTGGTACGTACCAAATATGTACCTGTACTCAAAGCACTTATATCGACAGGTATGCGATGCTTACCGGCTGAAGTTTGATCTGTATAAACCCTTGTTATCCAGGCACCATTTATCCCGAAGAGGTCAATCTGTACATTATCTCCTGACCGGGCAACAAAATCGACAAAAGCTACATCTGAGGTAGGATTAGGGCTGATTTGAAGTTGAACACTTGGAGTGAGCTCTTCGGTGGCTGTGACGAGTTCGACATCAAAGTTATCGATAGACCAACCCCAGCCGGTGACAAATGGATCTGAAAAAGTCACAAAGCGAAGGTAAACCGTATCTCCGACGTCAAAATAGTCATTGAGTTCAAAAGATTTTGCTTTGTAGAGTGCTTCCTCGACTTGTCCTTGATCGTAAGCAGATAACCAATCCGGATCAGACTGGGAATCATAACGATCCAAAATAGTCCAATTCTGTCCTTTGTCCTTACTCGCCTCTACGGCTACAAAGTCGTAAAAGAAGTCACTATAGGGGTCTGTAGATTCGCCGGGTTCTACCAAAACAATCTCATCAAAGCTGATTTTGGTACCTCTGGGGTCGATGACAATAGGTTTCTGAAAGACCGCTTTGTTATTTTGGTCATCTCCATAGGGATGTTCGGTCTGTAAAGAACCGGATAGTAAAGCACTGTGCTTGTATATCCTAAATCGCTTACGTGCAAAATCTCCATCTCCTTGATCAAAATTGCTAGAATAGGACATTACCACATCGTCATCCAAGTCATAGATCTCTACCGATCGGCTACTCGGTAATTCTCTTCCCTGCGAATAGCTCATCAATTGGACTTGAGCATTGAGTATAGTATCCCCTATAGGGAAGTCACTTAGATCCATTGCAAATGTACCCCGACGTGGTGCAGCATTTGGGCCGATAACAGATATTTTTTCATATTGCTGACCTTGGATAAGCATACGCACGCTCAAAAAGCTAGAGTCATAAGCTGCTTTGAGATTATAATCTCCAAATATTTTCAAATCAAAACTTTCCACATTCACCGTAGGACGTACAAAAGGAAAGGCAGGTGGTTCATAACCTTCTAATTCGGGCAGTGCGACTGACCATATCCCCTGACCGTGTGTAGCGACGATGACTTCGTCATTGACTATTTTCATTTCATAAATAGGGAGTGGTGGCAGTCCGTTATCAGCAAGTGCCCAACTCTGTCCTCCATCGATAGAACGTACGATACCTATATCCGTGCCTACCCAAATGATATTGGTATCATACGGCATGACGATCAGCGAATAAGCTACAACATTTGGGAAACCGTTACTGCTTGTCTGTGTGTTCGTCACAAAACCGGAGAGATCTCTCCAGCTATTACCCAAATCATCCGTTCGGAGTACTTTGGGTGCGTTGGGATTTCCGAATAGGGCGAAGGCTGTACTGTCCTTAAAAGGATGAGTACCGATGCCTACCATCGTTCCGAGTTCTGCTTGAGTATAAGGATTAGTCTCTGCAAAGCTTTCTCCTGCATCGATAGAAACGGCCATTCGGTTACTCATCGAAAGACCATCACCTGTCCATACTACAAAAGGTGAAGCTATAGATACTTCGAGGGGATTGCCCAAGCCGTTATAATTCCAGCTTGAAGGCATGGAAGCCACTTGCCAATTATCTCCAAAGTCTGTGGACTGGGCTACTCCATTGTTTGTCAGTATAAACACTAAGTCAGGATCTTGTTTAGAATTGGCTATACGTGTGATAAAAGGACCAAAACCTGGTGTTTCCAGACCTGTCCAGGTCTTTCCCCCATCGGTTGACCTAAATATATTATTGAATTGTGAGGACTCGAGCAACCAATCCGGATTGTCATAGTGCCAAGCTGCCTCGAAGCCGTCACCACTCGGGGCAGATGTCCATATACTTTTTTCATCGGCATCAAGAGGCGACACCCAAGACCCATTATCTTGCGTACCACCAATATATCTATCTGACCCATTGGCTTTATCAGCTCCATAGAACTGCGAAGTATTATAACCATGGAGAGTTATGATCTCGTCCGATTCTTTAAAGGTATCACCCGTTTGCATAAAAGTAGCGCCTCCATCCGGAGAAAAAGCCACTCCTCCATCATTTGCATTAAGGATATAAAAAGTACCACTAAGACTATCGACAGGAACAAGTGTTAAGTTATGATGATCTACATGAACCCCCTTAGAACCCACCTCCGGAAAGCGATCCGTGTACTCACCATAGCCATCAGCGATGACCGTAAGTATGCCGGTAGCTTCGTCCGGATCGATATCAATTCTCAGTATAGGTCCTACTCCTGCCACAAATACTGATTTTTCATCAAACGGATGTACGGCGATCGCATTGTCATACCACCCTTGTCCTCCCAGCCAGTTTCCAAATCCAGGAGCACCACTTGGTGGGGATACTATGTCCCAACTCTCTCCTGCATCGATACTATAATAAAGTTGTGTTTGGTTACCTTCGGCGGAGATATACAAGTAATCCGGGTTTGAGGGAGCTAC
>JAJRUR010000288.1 GCA_024277695.1 Bacteroidota bacterium
CCAACAAATTTGGACACATCCTGCTCAATACGACCAACAAAAGCGAAATGGCTGTAGGCTATGGCACACTCTATGGTGACCTCTGCGGTGGAATTTCTGTCATAGGTGATGTCTATAAAACGGATGTCTTCCGACTGGCCGAATATATAAATCGGGACGAGATCATCATTCCGGTAAATACCATCACAAAACCACCTTCTGCCGAACTCAGACCCAATCAAAAAGACTCTGATAGCCTCCCCGAATACAGCGAGCTCGATACTGTACTCTACCAGTATATCGAACAGCGCAAAGGTCCAAAAGAGATCATAGCCATGGGGTATGACGAGCAGCTGGTACGCAGGGTACTCAGATTGGTCAATATCAATGAATTTAAACGATATCAGACTGCTCCGGTGCTCAGAGTATCCCCAAAGGCCTTTGGTCAAGGCAGAAGAATGCCTATCGTCGGCAAATACCTCAGTTGATTCCGCTACAATGGGCAAGTTTATATATTATATCATCATTATCCCCTTATCCCGGCTTCCATTTGCAATTTTGTATCGCATATCAGACTTCATGTATTATATGGTGTACTATATCCTTGCTTATCGCAAAAAAGTAGTCCTCAAAAACTTAAAACTTTCCTTTCCTGACCTCACTATACAAGAACATAAACGCATAGCCAAAAAGTTTTATCGCCATTTATGTGATATCTTAGTAGAGACTATCAAAGTATTTTCGATATCAGAAAAAGAGGCCAAAAAACGTTTTAATTTTTCAAACCCGGATATCCTCATACCCTATGCGAAAAAAAACCAAAACATCCTTTTGGTAGCAGGCCACTACAATAACTGGGAGATGGGTGGCATTATGGCCAATCAGTTGGGAGCATATCACTCCAATGTGCTCATCACTCCTATTAAAGACCCCTTTCTCCACAAAAAATTTCAAGCCTCACGGGCCCGCTTTGGCGTTTCGTTGATACCTAAAACTGCTTTGCGGAAACTGCTCAAATCCAAAACTAAAATAGCCCAAATCATTATACTCCTCGCCGATCAATCACCGACGTATAGCCGACGTGTGATTCGATTGAAGTTTCTCCATCAAGACACGGCAGTCACCCTAGGTCCAGAATGGATTGCTCGCAACTATAACTATCCTGTATTTTGGGTAAGTGTCCGCAAGATACAGCGTGGACACTACCGGGCACGATTTGAGCTCATTACAGATACTCCTCAAGCTACCAATAAGGGAGAAATCACCAAAAAATACACCAATCTCCTTCAGACACAAATATTAGAACATCCTGAATATTGGCTGTGGACCCATAGGCGATGGAAGCTTAACAAAGCCTATACGGTATAATAGACCCAAAATCTTGCAGTACTATTTGCCGTTGGCTATGATTTTATTGGCTGTGGAGATGAACTCGGAGGGTCCGCCTCTTACATATCCGGTTTTGCCATAAGCATTGATCCTTATATCGCCGTCCGAACTATTATCGGCGAGATCAAATAACCAAATAGAGGGATAGCCACGCACCTTAAAAGCTCGCTGTAGGGATGCATTTTGCTGTGCAAACTCCCTAGGGATTTTGTGTCTTCTTGGAAAGTCAAGCTCCAGAAGAATTACATTTTCTGATGCCCATTTTTTAAATTCTTCTTTGTCAAAGACTTCGCGTTTGAGTTTTTTGCACCACCCACACCAGTCACTGCCGGTAAAATTGGCCATGATGGGCTTACCTGTCTTGTCGGATAGTTGTTTGGCCTCATCAAAAGAAACCAACCATCCTTCGGCGTGGGCCTTATAGGTAGTATTGCTCTGCGCAAGGAGGAACTGAGCACTAAGCATGCTCAGAAGAATAAAAAGATATTTCATAGTATTCATAAAAAGTAGTATAATTATTTATGTTTCTGTTTTAATGATAACGCTCATTGAGGGGATAAAGTTAAAGCAATTGCTGTTCCAAAGTCATTGAGCGGACTCTTTTAACTATATTTTAACCCAATCTACCCTATCGAGGATTATATTTGATCACCATGTATTATTCTTGATTTAGTAGTTCTCCAAAATACTGTACAAAACCCTCTAGCGACATCGTACCCTGATCGCCGGCACCTTGCTTGCGTACGGAAACTAATCCAGACCTTCGTTCTTTTTCGCCAACGATGAGCATCAAGGGTATTTTTTTGAGTTCAGTATCTCGTATTTTTCTGCCGATAGATTCTGTGCGTTTATCGATCAAGCCTCTGATGTCCAAAGCTGCCAATTGTGCTTGGATATCTTCACAATGAGCGATCAGGTCATCATTCATAGGCAGGAGGGCATATTGGTCCGGTGTGAGCCAAAGTGGAAATTTTCCACCGGTGTGCTCTATCAAAATAGAAATAAATCGCTCCATAGATCCGAAGGGTGCTCTATGGATCATCACCGGTTGGTGGGCTGCATTATCTGATCCGGTGTACTCCAGAGCGAAGCGCCGGGGAAGGTTATAATCTACCTGAATCGTGCCGAGTTGCCACTGACGATTGAGGGCATCGCGGATCATAAAATCCAACTTGGGTCCATAAAAAGCAGCCTCGCCGAGCACGGTACGTGTCTCCATCCCTGTCTCGGCAACTGCTTCGATGATAGCGCGTTCGGCGATTTCCCAATTTTCGTCTGTACCGAGGTATTTATCCGGATTATCGGGATCTCTGAGCGAAATTTGTGCAGTAAAATGATTAAAGCCCATTTTTTTTAATACGTATTTCGTGAGATCCAAAACATTTAAAAATTCTGCTTTGACCTGTTCTTGGGTACAAAAAATATGTGCATCGTCTTGGGTAAACCCTCTGACTCTGCTGAGTCCATGCAGTTCGCCGGACTGTTCATATCGATAGACCGTGCCAAACTCTGCCAGACGCACCGGAAGGTCTTTATAGGATTTAGGACGATGCGCAAAGATTTCGCAGTGGTGTGGACAATTCATGGGTTTTAGCAGAAATTCTTCGCCCTCTTTGGGTGTATGGATAGGTTGAAAGCTATCTTCACCATATTTGGCATAATGACCGGAAGTAACATAGAGCTCTTTCTTGCCGATATGTGGGGTAATGACTTCTTGGTAGCCGCGCTTGATCTGTTCTTCTCTCAAGAAATTCATCAGCCGATTGCGTAATGCTGTACCCTTTGGCAGCCATATTGGCAAGCCTGCTCCTACGCGTTCCGAAAACATAAACAAGCCCAACTCGGATCCCAACTTTCTGTGATCGCGCTTTTTGGCCTCTTCGAGCATGGTGAGATATTCTGTCAGTTCTTTTTGTTTTGGGAAACTAATTCCATACAAGCGGGTCAATTGCTTTCGGTTTTCGTCTCCACGCCAGTATGCTCCGGCTACTTTTAAGATTTTTATGGCTTTGATCTTGCCGGTATCCGATATATGAGGTCCTCTGCACAAATCCACAAATTGACCTTGTTGATAAAAAGTTATCTCGCCGTCTTCCAAACCTTCCAAAAGCTCCAGTTTGTATTGGTCTCCTTTCTGTTCAAAATACTTGATAGCATCTGCCTTGCTAACCTCCGAACGGATATATTGGTTTTTTTGTCGTGCCAGTTCGATCATCTTATCCTCGATCCTTTTAAAATCATCACTGGAAATGACACGATCTCCCGTATCTACATCGTAATAAAAACCGGCCTCTATAGGTGGCCCTATCCCAAATTTGATACCCGGATAGAGCGCTTCCAGAGCCTCTGCCATCAGATGGGCAGACGAATGCCAAAAACCCAATTTGCCTTCGGGGTCATTCCATGTCATCAGTTGGACAGTTGCATCAGCATAGATAGGACGGGTGGCATCCCAAACTTCACCATTGACGCTCGCTGTGAGTACATTTCGCGCTAAGCCCTCGCTGATGGACCTAGCTATGTCCATAGCAGAAACACCTTGCTCAAAGTTTTTTTCGCTACCGTCAGGCAATGTAATTTTAATGGTCATATTTTGATAGGTTGAAATGATATGAGCGGGCAAAATTACAATTTTTTTATCTGTCGGGCGGCGATAAAATATAGGGAGGAAAATCAATAATATTTTAATGCTAGGAATTACATAAATGCAGTGTAGGCTTAGTAATGGGTATTAAGGATATTTAATAGGCTATGTAATGCAAAAATAGTTCCGGTGCATCCTAAGCTATCTAATTAAGGCAAGTATATTCTTTGCAACAAATATTCAACAATAAATAAAAAAGGGACTCCCTTTGGAGTCCCTACTAATCAAAAATCAAAATAGCTGCTTAAAAAAACAAGCACTAAAAACCTTTTATTATTGCTTTCAAAAGTCAAACTTATATCCAAATATTGATATGGCAAATGACCGACATCACCTATATATATGATTGTCATTGTGCAGTACAGGGTCCATCGTAGCCCAAAATATACCGTTCGGTATATTTTACTATCTTTGCACTATTATGCCTACAAAAAAATCTGTTCTAACATCCAGATACATCATTAAAACTGTAGCGCCAATATTTAACAAAAAAGGATATACCGCCACGAGCATGCGGGATATTGTAGAGGCCACAGGGCTAACGAAAGGTGCTATTTACGGCAATTTTGTCGATAAAGAAGATCTGGCTATTCAGGCCTTTCGCTACAATATCCGCATAGTGGTGCAAGCCATTTGGGATGCGATGAAATCTACTGCGTCACCGGTAGAGCGCTTGTTTGTGTTGACGAGCTTTTATCGATCTTATCCGGAGTTAACCGGTGATCTGGGGGGTTGTCCTATTTTGAATATCGGAATAGATGCCAATCCAATGCATCCTTTGCTGATCAAACGCGTACGCGGAGTCATACTGAAGCTACAATATTATATAGCCAGGATTATCTATGAGGGGATAGAACTGGGTGAAATCAAGGTTGATATCGATCCTGATCGCTATGCAGGGCGGATATTTGCTATGATCGAGGGCGCAGTATTTATGTGGATGACGATGGGATCTGAAGAATATTTGCTAGATATGATGGACCAAGTAGATACAATGCTACGCACTGAACTTATACTCTAAGAGCATAAAGAATATATTTATTTTCTACACACTATGTATAACAAACTAAAATATCTGCGCTACTATTTTGCTGTGATGTCCCGAGTGGCCCCTAAAACGGCAGCG
>JAJRUR010000289.1 GCA_024277695.1 Bacteroidota bacterium
ACTAAAAAGTTTTCGGATGGCATTGGGATTGGGTACGATGGTAGCACCGAGACTGAATTTCCAAGAATCTACTAATGGTATGAGTTGGTTTTGGCCATCGATTCCGATCTGGGCACCATTCCTATAGTCTGACCATTTTGAAAAGTAGTAGTTGGCACCTATTGACCAATTATGACCAGAGTTATAAAGAAATCCCAGATTGAGTTCTAGGGGGAGTTTTCCCATAGCTCGCATGTCTGTGGAGGTTCTGATGGTATCGATTTGGCGATCGGCGATACTGAGCACTTGGATATCAGATCGTGTATTGAAAGAGGTGTTACTATGTACTGTTGCTCCGATGGTTAATCTCGGAATGCGAATTTCGGCGAGGTTTTCTTTCTCTTTTTCATCCATAAACTCGATATCATGCATGACACCAAGGTTCCACACGAAGCCGGAGACACTATATCCATTACTGATACGTGCAGTGCGCGAAAAAATTTCGTCGGTTGGTCTCAGATTGATTTCGTTTTTGATCGAGCCCAAAAATAAACCTGTGCTCAAGCCTAGGGAAGTATGCTTCCACTTGATGCCGTGATTCATAGTGAGTTTATAGGTATTGCCGGAGCCGACAAATTCTTGTTTGATAGTACCTACATCAGGATTGTAGCTGGATGTTGAGATATTATATTGTTCGCGTGTAAATGGTTGGATGGCTAATTGAGCACCCCACTTAATTTTTCTTTTTCTATTTTCTATGAGCTCATTGATAGGATTGATGATTGGGAAAGCCAGAGAGATATATCCGATGTTTCCATCCCAAAACTGGTCTGTATTGCCCGTTTCCGATAGTGTATTTCTGCGTCCAAATACTGCAAATTCAAAAGCTGTGGCTCTTAGATGTCCTAAGGATGCGGGGTTAGCAATGTTTACCTGATAAGGGTCTCGATAAGCTGCCGAAAGACCACCGGATAGGGATACGGATACAAAATTAGGATCGAGGATATCACCGATTCCTAATCTGGAAAATGGAGAATTGCCGTCTGACTGGGCGTGCAGACTTATCTGTGCCAGTATCCCGACTATAGCCATCCAAAACGTTTTCTTAAGCTGCATTGAGTTCTAATATTTTATTGAGTCCTACCATCAGGAGATCTGAGTGCACAAATATGTCGCTTTTTATATAATCAGACAAATAATCAGCGTTTCCGCCTGTTAAAATAGTTTTAAAATTTACATAACGTAGTTCTAATCGTTTTATTAGACCTTCTATTTCGTAGATCAATCCGTGGAGAGCTCCATTTTGGATGGCTTCGGTTGTAGTGGAGCCTAGTAATTGGGCGTGATATTGTGGATCTACTAGTGGGAGTTTGTCGGTCAATAGGTGCATAGCCCTTAGGCGCATGTCAAGGCCCGGTGAGATATTGCCCCCGATGTATCGGGCTTGGGCATCGATAAAATCGTAGGTCATACAGGTGCCTGTATCGATCACGAGACAAGCTTGCTCGGGATAGATAGCTTGAGCACCTGCTACGAGTGCTACTCGGTCAGTACCGAGTGTTTTTGGACTCTTGTAAAGATTGGTAAAAGGGATATTTGTCTGATGGTCTAGAAGGATAATATATTTTAGTTGTTCGACGGCTTTGCTTAGAAGAGGGTGATCTAAGGATCCGGTATGACAGACAATTGTGTGTTGAACGCTTTGCCATGGAATATCATCTATCTGCTCCACGGTCGATGGTACTATACATTGACCTTTTTGGTAGATAGCCCATTTTGCTCGAGTATTTCCTATATCGATGAGAAGGTTCATAGATGTATGGCCTTAGTTGATCTTCTAGTGTCTAAAATGTCGGATGCCGGTGATGACCATGCGTATATTATTTTTTTGACTATAGTCAATACTGTCTTTATCCCGAATGGATCCTCCCGGCTGGATAATATCAAGGATACCTGCTTTATGAGCGATTTTGACGCAGTCATCGAAGGGGAAGAAAGCGTCTGAGGCCATGACAGCACCGTCGAGGTCAAAGTTAAAGCGTTTCGCCTTGTCGATGGCTTGCCGGAGTGCATCGACTCTCGATGTTTGGCCACAGCCTATACCGATGAGTTGTTGATTTTTGGTGATGGCGATGGCATTGGATTTGAGGTGTTTGACTATTCGATTTGCAAAGAGCATCTCCTTACGTTGGTCAGAACTCAAGTTATCTCCGGCAGATAATTTCCAATCTTGAGGCTGGTGCAAATAGAGGTCACGCTGTTGGGTGATCGTACCATGGAGGAGCGTTTTTGTAGTCTGATCACCGGGTACTTTGCCGGTGAGGCGGAGGAGCACCCTTTTTTTCTTTTTGGCCAATATCTCAAGAGCTTGTTCATCAAAGTCCGGAGCAATCAGTACTTCGTAAAACAGTTCGTTGATGGCTTGGGCAGTTTTGAGATCCATGGTGCCGTTTGTGATCAAAATCCCTCCGAAGGAAGATACCGGATCACCTGCCAAAGCATCCGTCCAAGCATCGAATAACTGATCTCGCGTGGCTAGTCCACAAGGGTTATTATGTTTAAGGATAGCGAATGTGTACTTCTCATCCCAAAATTCTTCGATCAATTCGATCGCTGTATGGATATCAGCATAATTATTGTAGGAGAGTGCTTTTCCTTGTAACTGTTTGAAAATGGGGGGATGTTTGGGGTTAAACTGTGCCGATTGGTGAGGATTTTCGCCATAGCGGAGAGGAATGGTCTGTTGCGCATCAAAGTAGTTGGAGATGGCTTGATCGTAAGTTGACGAAAGGCTGAAGGACGCACCGGCTAGTCTTTTGCGTTCTTCTAGACTGGTCTTTCCTTTCTGTTCATCCAGTATGCGATACAATTCAGGGTAGTAGTCTTGCGAAGGAATGATCAGCGTGTCCTTATAGTTTTTGGCTGCAGCCCTTATCAGGGAGATGCCTCCGATGTCTATTTTTTCGATAATGGCTGATGTATCATCTGTTTGAGCAACTGTCTGTTCGAAAGGATATAGATCGACGACTACACAATCGATTTGGGGTATGCTATATTTTTGGAGTTGAACTAGATGTGCCTCATCTCTTCGAGCAAGTATTCCTCCAAAAATTTTTGGATGAAGGGTTTTGACGCGACCGTCTAGGATCGATGGATAGTTTGTAATGGACTCTACAGAAGTGACTTCAAGTCCTAGATTTTGTAAGTAAGTCAGCGTGCCTCCTGTCGAATAGACTTTTATTTTTAGCTCTTTGATCAGCGGGGCGATATTATCCAGTCCTTGTTTGTGAAAGACGGACAAAAGAATAGATTTGATTTGCATGAAAAAAATGGTGTGTAGTTTTAAGAAGCGACAAATGTACTGCTTGTTTGATCAAAATTGGTATTGATTGGCTAGATTATCGTGTATGCATAACAAATAGGGGCAAGACAAGGGATCATCCTGTATTCATCACAGATTATATAGACGGATAGAGTACACCATTGTCCGAAGAAACGCTAACCCATCTTCTGTTCTTTACACCAAAAGTAAGGATGACTATGTGCTTAGTTCTAATCTGTTTGGCTCCACCACAATCCTCTAAAGTTACCTACGCATCCCTATCCGATATCATACGGTCCAATTCCTCTTTGGAGATATGTAGATTTTGGAAATTACTTCAGGAGCTATACCGGAGTCTATCATGCATTGAATTAGGTGGATAACAGCAGGAGTCCATGTACGACCGGATCCGTCAGAGAGTTATTTCAATCAAAGCGGTTGATGGTTGAAAACGACTTCTCCAATAGTTTTTAAGGATTTCCATAAAATATTGTATCTTTGTGCACGTTTATGTAATCACTCATGAA
>JAJRUR010000290.1 GCA_024277695.1 Bacteroidota bacterium
AAAAATGCTCAAAAAACTTAAAAAAACAGATATCCTTCTTTTTGGAGAAGAACATAATAATCCGATAGCACACTGGCTACAGTTAGAACTGACTAAAGATCTTCATGCACGTCAGCCAATCACCATGGGGGCAGAAATGATTGAAGCTGACAACCAAGACGAACTCGACTTGTACCTCAAAGGTGAAATAGACCAATCCGGTTTTGATACATTGGCCAGACTATGGCCTAACTACAAAACCGACTATGCCCCTTTGGTAGATATGGCAAAAAAACATGGTATCCGATTCGTAGCGACGAATATCCCGCGGCGATATGCAAAACTGGTATTTAATCAAGGATTTGAGGCACTCGACACCCTAAGTGCTGAAGAAAAGTCCTGGATGGCACCACTTCCCATGCCTTTTGATCCTAATCTCCCGACGTATCTCGAAATCCTCGAGATGATGGGCGACCATGGTAGTCCGGATCTCGTCAAGGCACAATCAACCAAAGATGCTACCATGGCGTACTTTATCAGTCAAAATTACACGCCCGGACATCTTTTTATTCACTACAATGGATCCTTCCATTCTGACAAATATGAGGGTATCCTTTGGTATCTAAAAAAATACAATACACAAGAAAATATCCATTATACCACTATTACCACAGTATCACAAGAAGATGTGTATCAACTCCTCGAAGAAAATAAATATAAAGCTGATTTTATCATTTGTGTAGATGAGGATATGACCAAGACATATTAAGTGCCCACCGAAACAATAAAAATATTTCAAGCATGATGGATCAGGACAAGTATCCCATTGGATTATTTAAAAAACCCAAATCGATAAACGCAAAACTTATCAAATCTTGGATTGCTGACTTAACTGACTTTCCATCCCAAATTGCTACCCTCACCCAATCATTAACTACTGAACAACTCCGCTATCAGTATCGTGACGGAGGTTGGACTATAGCTCAAATCGTTCATCACTGTGGTGACAGCCATACGAATAGCTATATACGATTTAAGCTGGCTCTTACCGAAGATAATCCCAAAATCAAACCCTATGAAGAAAGCCTTTGGGCAGAACTTTTCGATTCGTCCGATACTGATATTCTGCTCAGTCTGCAGCTCATCACAGCCCTGCATGCTAAACTGGTAGCTTTACTTAGTGGTTTGAGTTCGGACGATATGGAACGTAGCTTTGTACATCCTGAGCACCATCAAACTATCAGTATAAAAGAAAATATAGGGATATATGCTTGGCATTGCAGACATCATCTGGCACATATCAAAAGAGCATTGGAAATAAAAATCATAGAATAACTATGAAAACCACAAAGTCATGGCAAGACCAATATCGCTCTTATACGGACAAACAAGGAATGATTGAAAAAATCATCACCCAAGATCCTCCCACTCCACCAGATATCATCATCGCTCTACCGGCATATAGAGAAACCAATATACTCCCAAGCTTAGAGTCCTTGATAAATACCGAAAAAGAAGATTTGGCTGTAGAACTGATCCTGCTGATCAATCAACCAAAAGGAGAAACCAATAATATAGTGATCACCGAAAACCTCAACTGTCTAGATATAAGTAATCGAATAAAAAAAATAGCAGATACGAGCCAATTTAAAATTTATCCCGTTTTGGTACAGCTCGACCCTCGACATGCCGGAGTAGGGCTTGCAAGAAAAGTAGCTATGGACGAAGCTATTCGCAGATTTATGATTGCAGGCAAAGCGGATGGCATTATTGTCCAGTTTGATGCAGATAGCACTTGTGATCCAAATTTTTTGGTAGAAATAAAAAAAGCCTTTGACCGAGATCCAAAACCGGATGCCTTATCGATCTATTTCGAACATCCGCTGGAAGGTAGTGCGGAACAACTTCGCGCTATAATAAGTTACGAACTCCACTTGAGATATTTTATTGCTGCTCAGCGGTGGACAGGTCATCCTCATATATTCCATACTGTAGGCTCATCCATCGCCTGTCGAGCAGATGCCTATGTGCGATTCGGGGGGATGAACAAAAGAAAGGCCGGAGAAGATTTTTATTTTCTGAATAAAATAGCCGGCTATGGAACCGTCAATTCTCTCCATACTACTCGAGTACTGCCTTCTGCACGCGTATCCGATCGCGTACCCTTCGGTACGGGACGTGCTATGACACAAATATTACAAAGTGGTCAGCTATTTGAAACTTACCCTTTTACTATATTTAATATATTGAAAATATTTTTTCAATATATTAGGAAGACACTACTAGATGACTCTGCCCGATTGACGCATGATTTTACAAAATTAGACCCACATCTCAGAAACTTTATTTCAGAAGAAAAATGGAAAAATAAATGGACAGAAATTCTTGCACATACAGCTTCAATTCAGCAATGCGAAAAAAGATTTTTTCAATGGTTTAACCCCTTTATGATGATGAAATTTTGCAACTATATGCGTGACGAAATTCTCGGCTCCAAACCAGTGACGCATCAGGCAGGCCTACTGCTCGACGCAATGCACATACCCCACCCTACTTCAACAGATGCTTTGGATATATTAGTACTCTATCGAAATCTAGAAAGAACAGGTCAATTGTGATCCACACCAAAATGGCGCAGTGCTTCATAAACCTCTGCAGTGGGCAATCCCATTATATTAGTGTACGAACCCTCAATCCGTGCAATCTTGCTCATCCCAAACCAGTCCTGAATACCATAGGCTCCCGCCTTGTCCATATACTCATAGTTGTCTAGATAGTAATCTATCTCTTCATCTGACAATTCCTCAACAAATACTTGCGAACAAACCGAAAAACTCTGCTCCAATGTACCTTTCAAAAGATGCACTCCAGTGATCACTTGGTGACAGTCTGCACTCAATCTATGAAGATAGTCCACCGCCATATCCCGATTTTCGGGCTTGCCCAATAGAGTATCATCATGTACCACGATCGTATCCGCAGCAAGTATTATCTGCCCGGTCACCAAATGCTTCGAAATATAGTTTGATTTGAGTTGTGCCAAATAAATAGCTACATCTTTAAAGGGCATATCTTGCGGAACAATCTCTTCGACTTCAGAGGGCATTATCTCAAAATCAATCCCCAAGGAATCCAAAAGGGTCGCCCGACGTGGAGATCCCGAAGCCAGAATTATAGAAGGTAAATCCATAGTTAAAACGATATATAAAATAATAAATTAATCAATCCCGCAAAAATAAGCCCCTTCAGAACAAGATGAAGGCGACGATGATTTACATTTGGCCTCCTCTCCAAACCATACCAC
Source organism: Bacteroidota bacterium (assembly GCA_024277695.1). GTDB lineage: Bacteria > Bacteroidota > Bacteroidia > Chitinophagales > Saprospiraceae > JAJRUR01. The sequence continues at coordinate 3,284 of JAJRUR010000290.1, forward strand.
AGATAAACACACGGAAATATCAAAAACAGCAGCACATAAACTGCATGGAACCACGACAAAGAAAAGGGTGCACACAACATCCACCCTACTAATAGAGCGAGTAATAAAAACAGTAGCCATTTGATAAAAAGATAGGTTTTACTTAAACCATAACTTATCGGAAAACTCTTCACCCCTCCTGCCCGGTCACCCTTCATATCCTGAGCATCTTTGATCAATTCGCGCAAATAATTCGTCAAAAAGGCAAAAAGAGCATAAAACCAAAATAACTGAATCAAATAAGAACGATCCTCAATAGATTGCAAACTGCGCATCTCTATATAATACATCAAAAGTACTACTGCTGCACAGTAGAGAGCTACTAATAAATTGCCCAAAAAAGCTGTTTTCTTAAAATAATGCGCATATCCATATAGCAAAACTACCGCCAAAGGATACATCCAAATCCTATCCAACATCTCCGCAAAATATGCAATGTACAAAGCGACAAAAAAACCACTAACTACAAATATCCAATAGATAGTCTTACTACTCTTCGTTCCATATTTCCTCACCAAGTTATTGCTTTCCGGTTTGTTGATTCGGTCAATCTCCAGATCAACTATATCATTGATAAGATATCCCGAAAAAGTAACAATAAGTGTACATAGAACTAATAAAAAGAATAATTCGCTTGTAAAAAAAGGGCGAATGCCTGATCTTTCTAAGGCTGGCACGACAAAACCGTAGTACAACACGTACTCTGTAAGAGCCACGATGAGTAGATTGATGATGCGCAACCATTTTAACCACTTCAACATGCGTGCAAGATAAGTGTATACTGAGGACTCTCTTTGTAAGTTGATACAAAAATGATACACTTGGTGTAATCTCAGTAAAATCGAAATCCGATAAAATCTAAATTTGATCATCATGAATTATTTGATGATCATAGGGAGTAAAATTTTATGATTTTCTTATATCGTTGATTTTATGGCTTTTATATATTATGTTTTTATTTAATGTTGATGTACTTATGCAAAATACATAACCACTCTTCTGAACCCAACCCCCCATCCCAAGATCGAAGCGATACAAAAGATCCATTTAAGTAAACTCTTATCTGTATTTCTTACAGATAAAAGAAAGGAGAAAGGTCTGTTTTCGATGATATGTTATATATTTAGCCAATAAAAAAATAAAAATTAT
>JAJRUR010000291.1 GCA_024277695.1 Bacteroidota bacterium
GCTCACCGGCTTTACTCAAAGGGTGGACTTCTTCAAATCCGACTGTAGCAAAGGTAATCACGGACATGTAAAAGGCATCAACAACAGTGTAGTTTTCGTGCAAGTGATAGAAGATGGTACCTATGGCCAAGGATATAATAAACAGTCCGGCAGCTAAGGGGATACTGATGAAGGCCGTATCATATCTTTTATTTGTCGATCGATCTGTCCATTCCGTTTGTGGCATAGTGTAGAGTCAAGGGTTCATTGTTACTGACAAAGGTATCACAGAGAACAATTTTTGGACACGTTCGAGCAAAATATTTGTAATATTAAACATAATTGAGTAATTTTGTTACTCATTATTGACCATGATAGAGACGCTTATATCATCAAAGACGCGCATAAAACTGCTGCTAAAGTTTTTTCTTAATGAAAAAAACACTTCCTATCTGCGTGGTCTGGAGCAAGAGTTTGGAGAGTCATCCAACTCTATCAGGCTGGAACTCAATAGATTAGAGCAGGCGGGCATGCTCAGTTCTGAGCTCAAAGGCAACCGTAAGTACTTTCGTGCCAATACAGCACATCCTCTTTATAATGAAGTCCATCGACTGATTATGAAGCATGTGGGTCTGGATAGGATAGTAGAGGAGGTGGTTGAGCGACTTGGAAAAGTTAAAGAAGTGTATCTATCCGGTCGATTTTCGAAGGGTTTGAATAGCGAAATCATTGATTTGATCTTCATAGGAGACATCGATAAGAGTTATCTGATCCGACTGGTAGAGAAGGTAGAAAAACTGGTCAAGCGAAAGGTCAGGTATCTGATTTTTAGCGATGCTGAGTTTAAATGCTCCACACTCAAAGAAAAGGAACACTTATTGCTATTATGGAAAGAAGATGAGTAAGCGAGTAGAACATAGCGACAAGAGATGGTATGCCATACGTACCAAATTTCGTAGTGAGAAATACGTTTGTGGTTTGTTGGAGGCACAAGCAGTGGAGGCCTATATCCCTCTGATGTATCGTACCAGGCGCTATCAGCGCAAGATCAAGCACTACAAGGTGCCATTGATTTCCAGTTATGTATTTGTCCATATTAGCAAGGAAGAATATGTGCGAGTCCTTAAGACTTTGTATGTATTTGGATTTGTATATGTCGGAGGGCGATTGGTAGCTATTCCGGATGCCGAAATGGAGTTGATGAAGCGAGTGACCGGAGAGGAGATGGAGTGGTCGATACAAGATCAGGTAAAATTAGTAGATGGAGACCCTATTGAGATCATAGGAGGTACATTAGTGGGTGTACGAGGTACGATGCTGTACAAGCATAACAAATCTGAAGTCGTCGTAGAGTTGGCACACATTGGCAAACAGCTTTTGCTGACGGTAGATAAAAAATATATCCGAAAACTGAGCAAACTGGAGCTAGCCAGTTAGTAGTATTTTGGATAATAGGCTGATAATTAAAGGCATAGGGGCAAGGCAACTGCGACCTATGGACGGCGAAGCCATGTAAGTTCAGGCCGCAGTCTGCCTTTGATGGCAATAATTTTGATTACACAAAAACGAACAGAAGTGCACAACGACAAAAGCGTATTAATCACCGGAGCAGCAGGCTTTTTGGGTTCCCACTTATGCGATCGATTTATCGCAGAGGGGTATTCTAAGGTTATCGGGATGGACAATCTCATCACGGGAGACATCCGTAACATCGAACATCTCTTTAAGTTAGAACAATTTGAATTTTATCATCACGATGTCAGTAACTATGTCCATGTACCCGGACAACTAGACTATATATTGCACTTTGCATCTCCGGCCAGTCCGATAGACTATCTCAAGTTGCCCATCCAGACTATGAAAGTCGGTTCCTTGGGTACGCATAATTTGTTGGGATTGGCCAAAGCCAAAAAAGCGAGAATGCTCATTGCTTCGACCTCCGAAGTCTATGGAGACCCTTTGGTACACCCCCAACAAGAGGATTATTGGGGCAATGTAAACCCCATCGGTCCGCGAGGAGTGTATGACGAGGCAAAACGCTTCCAAGAAGCACTCACCATGGCATATCACAATGCCCACGGACTAGAGACTCGGATCGTGCGGATATTTAACACCTATGGTCCTCGTATGCGTGTAGATGATGGAAGAGCCCTTCCTGCATTTTTTTCTCAAGCACTGAGAGGAGAGGATATTACAGTTTTTGGTGATGGCAGTCAGACGCGCTCTTTCTGTTATGTAGATGATCTGGTGGAGGGGATTTATCGACTATTATTGAGTGATTATCACCTTCCGGTAAATATCGGTAATCCGGATGAAATTACTATCAAAGAATTTGGAGAAGAGATATTGTCTTTGATACCCGGAACCAAATCCAAATTAAGTTTTCACCCATTACCAAAAGATGATCCGCAGAAGAGAAGGCCGGACATCACACGTGCAAAGGAAGTTTTGGGCTGGGAGCCGAAATTTGATCGAAAACAGGGTCTAGCCATTACATTAGCCTATTTTAGAAAAGCCGTCTTAGGATAATATGAACTTGGAGCTGCATCCGACTTTTGATCGATTGCTCAAAAGAATAGATTTTGAGCAAAAATTATCGCAACAAGCAAAAGCAATCTGGCTAACCGGATTATCGGGATCCGGAAAAACTACCATTGCTCAAGGACTCCAAAAAAAATTATGGGACGCAGGTTTTTTTGCTCAGGTACTTGACGGAGATAATATCCGTACTGGCATATCAAATAATTTAGATTTTTCAGAAAAGGATCGCCAAGAAAATATTCGAAGAATAGCAGAGTTGACCAAGCTTTTTGTCCATACAGGGATCATTACGATCAATTGTTTTATCAGCCCGACCCGGGCTATCAGAAGTCAAGCAAAAGAAATCATCGGAAGAGAGGATTTTTTAGAGATTTATATCAAAGCCTCTTTGGACCAATGCGAAAAAAGAGATGTCAAAGGGCTGTACAAAAAAGCCAGAAAAGGAGAAATAAAAAATTTTACCGGAATAGATTCTATGTATGAAGCACCAAATAATCCTTTTTTGACCATTGATACAGATCAACTAAATGTGGAGAACTCGATCAATAAATTATTTAATAGCATTTTACCACAAATCAATCTATGAATTACGGACTTAGTCATTTGCGCGAATTAGAATCAGAGTCTATTTTTGTTATGCGCGAAGTTGCCTCTCAATTCGAAAATCCCATCCTGATGTTTTCGGGAGGAAAAGATTCGATTTTGTTGGTACATCTGGCATACAAAGCCTTTTATCCTGCCAAGATGCCTTTTCCTTTATTGCATGTAGATACAGGTCATAATTTTGAAGAAACGATTGCTTTTAGGGATCATATAGTCCGGAAAATGGGCGCGCGCTTGATCATAGCTTCTGTCCAGGAAGCGATCGACCGCGGACTAATACGAGAGGAGCAAGGGCTCAATGCCAGTCGCAACGCCCTCCAAACCCAGGTACTGCTAGAGGCTTTGGAATCCGGCAAATTTGATGCTGCCATCGGTGGCGCCAGAAGAGATGAAGAAAAGGCTCGTGCCAAAGAGCGATTTTTTTCGCATCGTGATGAGTTTGGTCAGTGGGATCCCAAAAATCAAAGACCGGAATTGTGGAACCTGTTTAATAGTAAAAAACATTACGGAGAGCACTTCAGAGTCTTTCCGATCAGTAACTGGACAGAACTGGATGTATGGCAGTACCTAGCTATGGAAAAAGTCGAGCTCCCGTCTCTATATTTTGCGCACAAGCGAAAAGTGATCGAACGAGATGGTATCTTGCTCGCAGATTGTGATTATATACAAAAAAAACCAAACGAAGTCTCTGTCCAAAAAATGGTACGATGCCGCACCATCGGAGATATGACATGTACAGGAGTGTGTGCATCCGAAGCAGCAACCATAGAGGATATCATCAAAGAAATCAGTATCACCCGCATGACAGAACGCGGTGGACGTGCCGATGACAAACGATCAGATACTTCTATGGAGGATCGAAAAAAACAAGGCTATTTTTAGAGCACTTCCAAAAAATAAAAAAAGAGCATACATCTTCTTTTTGTTCTAATAGCTACTAATATCCAAAGCAGCCTCAAGTAATGAACAAACACAAAAGAATCTTAGTGACAGGTGGACTGGGTTATATCGGCAGTCATACGATCATATCATTGGTAGAGTCCGGTTATGAAATTATTTCTATAGATAATTTTTCTAATTCCAAGATATCGGTTTTGGACAGAATCGAAAAAATAATCGGGATAAGAATAAATAACCACGCAATAGACTTGAGGGATGAAGATAGCTTACATCAATTTTTTGAAACAGAAAAACAAATAGACGGAATCATCCACTTTGCCGCTTTTAAAGCAGTAGAGGAGTCTGTAGAAAAGCCCATAAAATATTATAAAAATAATATCATCGGATTGATCAATATTTTAAATTGTGTAGATCGATATGCTATTCCATATTTTATTTTTTCTTCATCGTGCACTGTCTATGGACAGCCGGACACTCTCCCTGTAACTGAAGAATCTCCGATCAAAAAAGCAGAAAGTCCTTACGGACTGACCAAACAAATCGGCGAACAAATTTTGGAAGAATATTTTACAAACCAAGAAGATAAAAAATGTATTTCGCTGAGGTATTTTAATCCGGGTGGCGCTCATGAGTCCGGACACATCGGAGAAGATCCACTATTTGAAGCCAAAAACCTCGTACCGATTATTACGGAGACGGCGATCGGAAAAAGAAAATCCATGCAAGTATTTGGTACAGATTATACGACGCGCGACGGGTCATGCATCAGAGATTATATCCATATACAAGATCTGGCAGATGCCCATCGTGATGCTATCAACTACTTGTTCGAAAACTCTACGAGTCCGACCTACGATGTATTTAATCTCGGTATAGGTGAAGGTGTCACAGTGCTAGAAGCTCTAAAGGCATTTGAAGACGTGACAGATATCCCCGTCAATTACCAATTGAGTGGCCGCCGTCCGGGAGATGTAGTCGCCGTATATGCAGACTATCATAAGGTAGATCGCATACTCGGATGGAAGCCCAAAAGAAATATTGGCGATATTATGAAAACAGCTTGGCTTTGGGAACAAAAAAAATAAATGTATTTTGAAGAATTATGAACAGTCCGAATTATTGCGATTTACGACAGCAGGTAGCGTAGATGACGGCAAAAGTACATTGATCGGTAGATTATTGTATGACAGTAAAAATATCTACGAAGATCTTTACGAAGCCGTCCGAAAAACCAGTGAAAAGCGTGGTGAGGATTACGTAAATCTCGCTTTACTGACCGATGGGCTGAAGGCAGAGCGAGAGCAAGGCATAACCATCGATGTAGCTTATCGGTATTTTTCGACTCCAAAGCGCAAGTTTGTCATAGCAGATACACCCGGACACATACAGTACACACGCAATATGGTGACCGGTGCCTCTACCGCCAATGTCGCCCTCGTGCTCGTAGATGCACGCAAAGGCATACAAGAGCAGACGAGACGACACGCCATTATCGCATCCTTGCTCCAGATACCGCATCTGGTCTTTTGTATCAATAAGATGGATTTGGTAGATTTTGACGAAAGTCGCTA
>JAJRUR010000292.1 GCA_024277695.1 Bacteroidota bacterium
CCCCGGATACCCCAATGGATGGCTTTTTTAATCTTACTAAGCATCTTGACTTTCTACTATCTCCTTAAACTTCTCAAGAAGAAATGTTAGCTTGGTTAAATCGCCTCCTGCTCGAAACTTCTTATTTTTAACTTCAAAGAAGTACCAATCATACTCTGATTTTTCGATAGTGCCAACAACAATTTCTAAATCTTCCAGAATTGTATCCCTCAAATCAATTGTGATTGACCAACCAGGGTTAGATACTGTGCTTATTGATACCCCATTTTCGTGTTCCCAATCTCCATCACATTCTAAAGCAAACCAATTACATAACCATTCGAGTATATTTATATTATCCGCCATTGTTAAATCTTTTATTTTTAGGGATTTCAGTAGGTTTTGCTGGTCGTACTCCCCCAGGAATTTTCTTTCCTTGAACGTGGGGGGTCGGAACGTCTTTCTTCGTCTGCTTATTCGTATGAGGCTGCCCAGGTGAACCATCAGGCTTGCCCCCATCAAATCGTTTTACGGGGTTGTCGTGTCCTGTACTGGTCTTCTCATAAGTCTCATATTTATAGATATCTCCGTTATCATCTCTTTTGAAAGTAGTATGGTCTCCCTTCGCATCCCCATCTGGTTTTAATTTATTTCTTCCTTTACTCGATGCCTTGGTCTTCTTATTATTAAAGTCAGTTCCAACAACCAGATCAACCCCTGCACCCAGCCTTTCTAAAAAAGAAGCATCACTTCCAAATAAAGTAAACAAATCATCCGCAATGTCAACGATTTCATCTAAGCCAGCCTTTTTAAATGATTTTGGAGTAAGCTTCCCAGTTCTCTTATAAGTTTTGTATGCTCTTCTTCCTACATTAATTAATGCTTTAAAACCTTTTATTGGATTTGGACCGTCAGGGTCAGTATAAAGAATCGGATTATTGAACGTATACGAGTACGGTGACCAGCTCGGCATTTTCTCCGCCAGCGGATCAACACCCGTAAACCTTCCCCAACTCGGATCATAGACTCTTGCGCCATAATAATAAATACCTGCATCATCACTGATCTCTTTGCCGTTGTACCGGTATCGGTTATCTACTGTTCTATCGTGGTCGGGTGCCCAGCGGCCTTCGATCTCCAACCCAAATGGATAGTAATCATACCTCCGGCGTACATCATAGACTCCGCCTTCGTCCGCAGGCTGTGTGCTGATCTGTCCATCGAGGTTGTCATCGCGATAGACTACGCGGGTATTGCCCAGATGATCGCGGATGACATACTCCATTTTGGTCACACCGTCTTCCCAGACCATACGACCGCTTTCATGTGCATACTGCTTAGGTATATAAAGACCCGTTTGTTGGTCTCCCTCCAAAACCAGACCATCCAAGGTCAGTCGCTCCGTGATCGTCGTCTCCTCTCCTTCCGTCCTACTGATCAGCGTATAGTACTTGTCTCCATCATAGCTGTACTTGTTTTCTAGCTCAATCCGCTGCTCTTCTAGCGGATTGGTAGATAGAGGGTTGAGGTCTTTGCTGATGCGCTGAGGAAGATTTAACACATTATAGTCCATCTGTACAGCACCCACGGAAGTGACATTTCCTGCTCCATCATAGGAAAGCTCGGATACCCAGGAGACATCCGCCCCATAAAATCCACGCCCGATAGCTCCTTCTTCCGCAATCTTTACCAACTGACCGGCTTCATAAGTATAACTCAACTTGTCCAATTGACCAAATTCATCCTCCGCATCTCCTATTCCATAACGGAGCAAACCCTTGCGAGCAAGCGCAATAAAGTTGCCCGCAGCATCATAGCTCGCATCCATCGTATAGGCATCTCCTACTTGTTCTCTCATGGTTATTATCCTGTGATCAGCATCATAGCTATAGTCATATGCTACTGTCTCGTCGCAAGATACTAAATATTCTATACTACGGATGTCCAATCCACTATATTCTAGCTTTTCATAATTCTATCATGCCCATCACCTACTACTCCAAATATAAAATCAAGAACTTTTGACCTATGTGGCTTCTATAGATTACCTAAAAGAATTGTTCACCCTACGGAGAACATCCGCTCCGGGGCATAAACTTTCTTGACCCAATTGATTGAGTGGTTTTGTAGTTGTATTGAGCAGTTCATGCAATTCCTTCATTTCATCATTGAGATAGATCAGGCCGGTCAATACTTCATGATCCGATTTACTCGACTGCAATTTTGATTTGGCAGATTCCAAATCATAAGGGTTCCAGTCCGGAGCCAGTTTGCTCAGTTTGATTACACTCCCATCGTGCAGCTGTACTTCTCTCTTGTGTCCTGCTCCATAATCCACCGTAATCTCTTTTTGCTCCTCAACAAAATCAAGCGGACTCGTCGCAGCATTGTGTGCCCGTATGTAGTCATACGACTTGGTAGAGCCTTTGTGATTATTGAAGGTAACACAAGGCGAGATTACATCGATAAGGGCAAAACCCGGATAGTGGATCGCCAATTTGATCAGTGGCACTAACTGTGACTTGTCCCCGGAAAAACTCCTAGCCACAAAGGGAGATTTGAGCTCAAGGGCTAAGCCCACTAAGTCTATGGGTTCAAAATATGTAACAGATCCGGATTTGGCTATCGATCCGATATCCGCTGTGGCAGATTCTTGGCCCTTGGTCAGACCATAGCATCCGTTATTCATCACAATGTAGGTCATATTGAGATTGCGACGGATAGCATGGACAAATTGTCCCATACCGATAGATGCGGTATCCCCGTCACCGGATACCCCAAGATAGACCATATCGCGATTGGCAAGATTTGCGCCGGTGGTTACCGAGGGCATCCGACCGTGCAGAGAGTTAAATCCATGCGAATTGCTCAGATAGTATGCCGGTGTTTTTGATGAGCATCCGATTCCGGACATTTTCGCAATCTGATGAGGCTGGATCGACAGCTCATACACCGCCTGAATGATGGCAGTACAGATCGAGTCATGTCCGCATCCGGCACACAAAGTAGAGATCGCTCCTCGATAGTCAGTAATTCGATAGCCGGCTTCGTTTTTCGGTAAGGCGGGATGTACAAAAGTCGATCGTAGATAGGACATAGCTTTTTAGATTTGTTCTAGTTGGAGGGCTTCGCGTATCGGTTCGTATATTTTTGAATAGGATAAGGGATAACCATCGTATGCACAGACGGATTTGAGCTTGCAAGGATCGATCTCAAGCTCTGCGATAAGCAACATACGCATTTGACCCAGTCGATTTTGATCGACGACGAATACAATTTCATGGTCTTCAACAAATTTGTCCACCGAAGCATCAAAAGGAAAGGAATTGATCTTGAGCAAGTCCATATCGATTCCCTCTTTTGACAGTTCGTCACGAGCCTCCAATGTCGCCTGATCCGAAGTCCCGAAATAAATCACCCCTATAGACTGTGGACCTTTGGGGTTGATCATTACGTGCGGAGGGATAAGTCCTTTGGTAGCAGTAGTCCACTTTTTGCCCAATCTATCGACATTGATGACGTACTCGGATGAGGATTCAGTATATCGGGCATATTGATCCTTGGATGTTCCGCGCGTGACAAAAGCTCCTTTGGTAGGGTGCGTACCGGGTATAGATCGGTAAGGTATTCCATCACCGTCGATATCCAGATATCTGCCCCAAGTTTTCCATTCGTCGAGTTGTGCAGCTGTGATGACTTTTCCTCGATCGTATGTATAGTCCTCGTCCCATTCAAAAGCTGCACTTAGATGCTCATTCATACCCAAGTCAAGATCGGACATCAAAAATACTGCAGTCTGAAAACGCTCTGCTATATCAAAGGCTTTGACCATAAAGTCAAAACACTCTTTAGGTGTGCTCGGAAAAAGCAAAATATGTTTGGTGTCTCCATGGGAGGCATAAGCTGTACTCAATAGATCACCTTGCTGGGTGCGTGTGGGCATACCTGTAGATGGACCTCCTCGCTGGACATTGACGATGACGACCGGTATCTCTGCAAAATAGGACATACCGATAAATTCATTCATTAGAGAAATCCCCGCACCACTGGTAGCTGTAAAAGAGCGCGCACCGTTCCAACCACCACCCAGAGCCATACCTATAGCTGCCAATTCATCTTCGGCTTGGACGATAGCATAATTGTTTTTGCCGCTTTCGGGGTCTATACGATATTTCTTGGCAAATTTTTCAAAATTTTGCACGACGGATGTCGATGGTGTAATTGGATACCATGTCGCTACCGTTGCTCCGGCATAGATAGCTCCAAGTGCTGTTGCTGTATTGCCATCGATCACTATTTTGTCCTCATTAAGTACTCTGGATTCTACCCTAAGGGCTATCGGACAGTCATAATGTTTCATAGCATAATCATACCCAAGTCGGATCGCTTCGATATTGGGTGGTACGAGCTTTGGCTTTCGGCTAAACTTCTCTTGGAGTAGTGTATGGATGACTTGTAGGTCAATTTGCAACATCGCCGCCAATGCACCGACATAGACGATATTCTTAAAAAGTTGCTGATGCCTGGGATTTTCGAAGTGTTCCATACATATCCGCATCATGGGTATCCCGATGCAGTGTATATCCTTTCGGAAAATATCTTTGTTATAGTCTTTGGTATTATCGTACACAAAGTAGCCTCCTGATTTGAGCACTTCCATATCTTGCATAAAGCTCTGTGGATTTACGGCTACTACGATATCAACCTCTTCCTTTCTAGCCAGATATCCTTGCTCGCTGACTCGTACATCAAACCAGGTCGGAAGACCCTGTATATTGGATGGAAATATATTCTTTGCCGAGACGGGTATCCCCATCCTAAAAATAGCCTTCGAAAATAGACCGTTGGCACTTGCTGATCCCGTACCGTTTACATTGGCAAATCGTATCAAAAAGTCATTTATACGCTCAGGCTGTGACATATCTTGCTCCTGCTTTAGATTCCTTATATAAATATTTCTGCATATCCCAGGCAGCGGTCGGGCAACGCTCTGCACACAGACCACAGTGTAGGCATACATCTTCATCCTTGACCATAACTCTGGCGGTGGCTTTGAGCGGTCGGGATACATAGAGTTCTTGATCTGGATGAATGGATGGGGCTACCAAATTATTGCGCAACTCCTCTTCTTCTGCATCCGGTACAAAACTGATACATAATGTCGGACAGATATCCATACAGGCATCACACTCGATGCACTTATCCCATTCAAATATCGTCTGTACATCGCAATTGAGACAGCGCATAGCTTCTTGATAGGCTACTTTTACATCAAATCCCAGCTCTACTTCGACATGGAGATCGTTGAGTGTTTTTTCAAGTTTTTCGTGCGGTACTTTATAGCGCCCATGCTCATCTATATCATTCTGATAGATCCACTCGTGGATACCCATTTTTTGTCGGGTGATTTCGAGTATGTTTTCAGGTCTATCTTGCTCCGGATCCAATCCCTTGCAAAATAAATCGATCGAAATAGCCGCTTGATGACCATGAGCTACTGCCGTGATGACATTTTCGGGACCAAAAGCTGCATCTCCTCCAAAAAACACTTTGGGTAAAGTCGATTGGAAGGTCTTTTGATTCAGTATAGGCAAGTCCCACAACCCGAATTCTACACCGATATCACGCTCTATCCAAGGACAGGCATTATCTTGACCGATGGCTATGATGACATCATCACAAGGCAAAAGCACATCGGGTTCGTCTAGTGGTATGAGTGTCCGCTTCCCTTGTGCGTCGTACTCCGCTCTTACTTTGCCAAATAGTACTCCCACCAGCTTGCCATCTTCTACGACAAACTCCTTGGGTGGCATATTATTATATATAGGTATCTGCTCCCGTTGGGCATCTTCGATCTCCCAAGGTGATGCTTTCATATCTTTAAATGGACTCCTAACCACGACACAGACTTCCTCTCCACCCAGCCTACGGGAGGTCCTACAACAGTCCATCGCTGTATTTCCTCCACCTAAGACGATGACACGCTTACCTATCGTATCTATATGCTCAAAAGCCACTCCGGCCAACCATTCGATTCCGATATGAATATTGCTATCGCCCTCCTTGCGACCTTTTAGTTTAGGAAGATCTCGCCCTTTCGGTGCTCCTGTACCTACAAATATCGCATCATAATCTTTTTCTAATAAGGATTTTAGACTGGATACGTAATGATTGAAGTGTGTCCTAATACCCATATCGAGTATATAATTGACCTCTTCGTCCAGTACTCTTTGAGGCAAACGGAAGTTGGGTATCTGGGTACGCATCATCCCCCCTCCTCGGTTCCATTCGTCATACAAATCTATGCTATAACCCAAAGGAGCAAGATCTCGAGCTACGGTCAGTGATGCTGGACCTCCTCCGATAAGTGCTATTTTCTTGCCATTCTTTTGCTGTGGAATGGATGGCATCAGCGACTTTACCTCGCCCTTATTGTCCGCTGCTACGCGTTTGAGCCTACATATTGCCACGGCTTTTTCTTCTACACGCCCGCGACGACAGGCAGGCTCACACGGACGATCACAAGTGCGCCCCAAAATCCCGGGAAACACGTTAGACTCCCAATTGATCATATAGGCCTCGGTATATCTCTCTTCGGCGATGAGTCGAATGTATTCGGGTACAGGCGTATGCGCCGGACAGGCATATTGGCAGTCAACTACCTTATGAAAGTAGTCGGCATTCTTATTATCAATTGGTTTCAAAATCCAAATGTTTTATAGCGTAAACATAACAACATATACGCTTTTGAGGTATTTATTTATAAGAAATATTTTTAATGCGTTAATAATCACTCCAAAACACACATTTTTTTGCCGCTTATTATATACTTCACTACGTACAAAATAGAAAAAAAGGGAGTTATTGCTCCTATTTTTGCGTCTAGGTACTTGCCATATTCTACAGTTCGCTCCTCCTGGCCTAGTTAAAGCATTTTTTCTTATATTTACCGAATACCACAATGTATATGAATATATTAATACAAAGACTATGAGTTCCATATGCATAACCGGAGGGACAGGCTTAGTTGGTACCGCTCTGCAAGACCTCCTCATACTGAACAAGCACAAGCTGTCTATCCTTAGTCGTACCTGCTCCAATGTACCTCAGAACATAGAATGTCATATCGTTGACTGGCGAAAAAACAGACTCGCATCTTCTGCCCTTAGTGACATAGATTATATCATCCATCTGGCTGGTGCCAATGTAGCGTCAGGGCGATGGACAAGTGCTCAAAAGAAAAGAATCCTAGACAGTAGAATCAAGTCTGCCCAACTGCTCCTAGAAAAAATTAAGATGCAAGCAAAACTTCCAAAGGCCTACATAGTTGCCTCTGCCATAGGCTACTACGGACAAAAAACTACAAAAAAAATATACACTGAAATGGATAAATCCGGAGATGGCTTTTTGGCGGATACCTGCCGCCAAATAGAGCAGATAGCCGATAGCTTCGAGGCTTTAGGCATACGTACCGTCAAGATAAGAACCGGAGTAGTCCTCAGCCCAAAAGGAGGCGCACTAGCAAAAATGATCGTTCCGATAAAACTGGGTATCGGGTCAGCACTAGGCTCAGGTCAGCAATATATTCCATGGATTCATATCGATGATCTGTGTCAGATCTATCTCAAAGCTATCGAAGAAGAGCAAATGCAAGGAAGTATCAATGCCGTCGCTCCGGAACACGTCACGAATCGAGTCTTTATGGAGAGTATAGCCAAAACCATCAATAAACCATTCTTCATGCCCCCTGTCCCAGCCGGTCTTCTGCGCATTATGGTAGGAGAAATGTCTTCTATGCTGCTGAATGGAAGTCGAGTTTCTTCAGAAAAGATTGCTGGTCTAGGCTATGTTTTTCGCTTTCCCAAATTACAAGGGGCTCTTCAAAATCTCCTGAGCTGAGCAGGCACAAGGACATAAATCCTCTATAAAACTAAGTTAGCCTAAAATCAATAAAAATAAACCCACAAATACCAAATACTAAATCCGATTAGAAAACCGAAGCCCAAATAACTCCAAATCTTCATACCCATAGAAGGGCGCCAGGCTTTTGGCGTATGTTTACTCGATATCAGCACATAGTTAGCTACGGCATAAAATGGCGCTGTCAAAAATGAAATGATCGTAGCCAACTTGACCATAGTCATCATGCTACTCACCATAAAACAAAGAATAAAAATAGTCCCCAAGGATAAGACAATCAACCAAAGTCTATAGTTTTCTTTCTGCGTCTTTGCCAATAATCTAACAGACTGCGCCATAGCCCTTGGCGAAGCATCCAGCGTGGTAATCGTAGTACTGAACATGGTTGCAAATGCAGCTATCTTGATCAAAATGGCATATCGTGCTCCCAATTGGTCTGTGTACAAACTGATCAATTGTTGGGCAAATGCTCCGGCAGTCCCTTCTAGAGGTACCCCACTCCTATACATAACTAATGCTCCCAAAGCAACAAAACAAAAAGCCAAAAATATCGTAGCCAAATAGCCTACATTAAAGTCCAGTTCGGACTGTTGCTCCTGATAATCTGCTAGATCTTTTTGTTTCTCCACAGTCCATATCGAATACCAAGCCGAAATATCCAAAGGAGCCGGCATCCAACCCATCAAGGCTATCAAAAAAGCGATATGCACTCTTCCTTGCGGCAGGACTTGAGTCCAACGTATGCTCTGCTGATTAGAATCAAAAGCCAAAACAACTACAGCAATAGTACTGAGCGTCAATATCAAAATAATCCCTTTGATGATCCTATCCAATAAGTGATATCTACCCCAAAATAATATAGCACAACAAGACAACGTAACGATGATACTCCATAGACCAACATCATCTGACACACCAAAGAGCGATATCGCCAATCCCGCTGTTACGATCGTGACAGCTGCCTGAATCGTAAACATGGTCAAAAATGTAAGGACGGTATACAATCCGAGTACCCATCTACCTAATTGCGCATAACCCTCGATCAAACTTTGGCCTGTAGCCATAGCATATCGCGGACCATAACGAAAAAACGGATACTTAAACAGATGTACAATTACAACTGCCCAAAGCAGACCAAAACCATATCCTGCTCCGGCTCGTGTGGACTGCACTAGATGTGATACTCCTATTGCCGCCCCCGCAAACAACAAGCCGGGGCCTAAGGTTCTCAAAAGAGATAGCAACTTCATCGCAGCAGGTATGACTAGCTCACCATTGGATGATTTTACCACTAAATACTTTTCCTTTGTCTTCGATAAAGCGATATAAAAGTAATCGCGCTGTCGGTTGATCAGATCGTGGTAACTCTATGTTATTTGGTCCTTGGAAGAATTGCACTCTACTGTTCAGCACAGTCCTACCCGAAATATCTGTCCATATCATTCTGCCCGAAAGCAGTGGATAAGGAGAGCTGATGGTGAGCTGTCTATGAAAAGGATTGGGGTATATCTCCAGAGGAAGAATGTCCTGAGCCTCTTGTGTAGTACTCACAAAATCCATGGCGCGCAAAACGGCTTCATACACATCGATACGCCCATAGCCGTATGTATTGTTACGATACCACAAACTATCTGCCTCCGTACACATACTATCGATGGTATAAACGGCTGTTTGTTCTAGTATCGATTCGATCTCTTCGACATGACCTGCTATGCTCGGATTGGCCGAAATCATCAGAGCTACTGCTCCTGCTACATGCGGACCTGCCATACTCGTACCGCTAAAACGTGCATAC
This sequence comes from Bacteroidota bacterium, assembly GCA_024277695.1. Lineage (GTDB taxonomy): Bacteria > Bacteroidota > Bacteroidia > Chitinophagales > Saprospiraceae > JAJRUR01. The sequence continues at coordinate 9,695 of JAJRUR010000292.1, forward strand.
CTACCATCCAAAATACTCGAAAGTACAGACACACCAGGGGCAGATACATTGGGTTTCATACGACCACTGCCATCTACCCTTACAGGACCCCGACTACTAAACCCTGCAATCGTATCATTGGATCGCGTAGCTCCGACTGTAAAACTATTCTCAAAAATAGCAGCCGGTGTACTGACGGATTCGCAACCGCGAGAACCGCTGTTTCCGGCAGATACTACCACGACGATTCCTGCAGCTTTGAGATGATCTACCGCCTGTTGTAGTAGGAAAAAATTACTTGTATCACAGCCCTCTATCTCAGGACAAGACCACGAATTATTGATCACATGTGGGGCAAGCGATGGGTCTGGATTTAGACCTTGGAGATCCGTCGGAGCTAAGAAAAATTCAAAACACTCCAAATAAGTCAATGGACTACCGTATCCTCGCTCCATATTACGACAAGCCATCCAACGTGCCCCCGGGGCTACCCCTATCTTATTGATCGTGTCCTCACCAACCATAGTACCCATCGTATGCGTGCCGTGGCGATTGTCATCACAGGGATATCTCACATCGAGACCGCAGGGATTGAGTTCCGGCAAAGGGACACTATCTCCATGCAAAGGACTGATCTGATGTATAGCGTCATGCCAATTGTAGTTATGATCAGCTGTGTCGGACTCTGCTCGATATCCGCGATACTTGGACCGTAAGGCAGGATGCTCCCAATCATAACCGGTATCTCCTCCGGCTACGACAGCACCCTCTCCATGGATACCCATCTCCCATACCTTATCAGCTCCTATTTTCAAAATACCCCAATCCACATAAGTCGAGTCCCTAAATCCGATAAAAGCTTCCGCTTGTACATTTTCTGCCATAAAAACAGATTGCGCCGTAATGCGTGACACCCCTTTCAAATTAGCTATCTCCCTGATCAAACTCTTATCTCCTCCCGATACATATACCATATTGGTAATAAAAAATGATCGATAATCTATACCTCGAGCAGCCAACAACTGCTTCAATTCTTCTTGCGAAGCATCTGCCTCTTGGCGCAATAGATCATACACTGCCTGCCCTTTCCGCTCTTTATTCCAAGCTGGATCTATCGAAGCGAAAGATGGTTTCTGTTCATACGAAACATAAAAGGGCTGTACATCATCAGACGCAAGCAAACGAGAGTCTATCCGAGCAGACTGGGCTGTCAACTGAAGTACAGTGAACACAAAACCCAAATTGATTATATATCTAAGCATATGCGAAATTAATAAAAATATCAGATCTTGCATTTGTACGGACATACAAAAATAATCCAATACTCTTCTGCATAAGCTATTTCTATTTGGAGTGCAAAATGAGTATCTTTGTGATTCACATTTTTTTTGGCCTCAGTTATACAGCTTTATGTTGGACAGCTTATTGATAAAAAATTATGCCATCATCGAGAATATCCGGATCAAGTTTTCGGATGGGCTCAATATCATCACCGGAGAAACCGGAGCAGGAAAATCTATTCTACTAGGTGCTCTCCGGCTTATTTTAGGTGGTCGAGCAGATACTGATCGCCTAGTGGACATCGAAAAAAAATGTGTCGTTCGAGCATATTTTAAGAATATTCCACTTTGGCTGAAGCCGATTTTTGATAGTGCGGATCTATATTTTGAGCCCGACCTTACCATTCAACGTGAGCTGTTACCCAGTGGAAAATCCAAAGCCTATATCAATGAAACACCTGTAAATCTAAAGACACTCCGCTCTATAAGTTCTAAAATTGTTGATCTACACCAACAATTTGACCAACTGGATATCCTAGAGGACAAAAGACAGATACAGTATCTAGATGCCTTTATCGGACACCGGGAGCAGGTCAAAAGTTACCGTCAGAACTTTGACAGATTTATGACCAAACAACAAGAACTCAATACTCTCAGGCAGCGAAGTGTATCAGAGCTCAAGGAACAGGACTTTTTAAAATTCCAACTCCAGGAGCTCAAAGCATTGGATATCCATCCGGATACTGATGAGCGTTTGGAGGCCGACCTGGCATTGCTTACCCATGCAGAAGACCTTAAAAATGCCTTAACTCGATTTAACTACCAACTGAACGAAACAGAAGACAGCACCTTAGACCTGATACGTGATACCGTCCATACCCTCCATCGTATTGAGTCCTTATCTCCTGCCTTTTTGGACTTTAGTCAAAGACTCGATAGCTTGGGCGAAGAACTCCGCGATCTAACCCTAGTATCTACTGAACTGAGCGACTCGCTGGAAGTCCAATCTAACCAAATTGAGCAAATGACAGAACGGGTCAATTTGCTCAATCAATTGATGCACAAACATCGTATGGCAGATATTAAAGAATTAGCTGAGTTACAAACAACGATCGAAGACCGTTTGCAAAGCTTTCGTTCTATAGAGCATCAGATCCGAGAACTGGAGCAAGAGCTCGAGCTACTCCAAGAGGCGCTACAAGCAGAGGCAGAAAACATCAGTGTGCAACGAAGTAAAGCTGCAGAACGTTTTTCTAAAAAAGTACAAAAGACTCTAAGAGATTTGGAGATGCCCAAGGCAAAATTTGAAGTGGCGATCCGGCGTATGGAATCGATAGGTGCACAGGGGATAGACCATGTCCAATTTTTGTTTTCAGCTAATCCGGGCAGTAAACTCCAACTTTTAAAAAAAGTAGCTAGTGGTGGAGAGCTCTCAAGGCTCAATCTTAGTTTAAAATCTCTTCTGGCAAGTAATATGGATCTACCGACGATGATTTTTGATGAAATAGACAGTGGGATTTCTGGCAAAGTAGCACTACATACGGGATTATTGCTCAAAGAACTATCAGAAAATCACCAACTGATCTGTATCACACACTCCCCGCAAATAGCAGCTAGAGCTAAGCATCACCTCTATGTCTATAAAGAAACCATAAATAAAAAAACCACTACGCATATCAAAACGCTTGATTCTCAAGAAAGAATTTATAATATTGCAGTCATGTTGAGCAGTGACCCGCCTTCCAAAGCGGCACTAACCAACGCCAAAGAACTCATAAACTATTAAAATATTATGGCACTACTCGAGGGTAAAAAAGGAATAATTTTTGGAGCATTGGACGACAAGTCCATAGCTTGGCACATCGCCGAAAAATGTCACAAACATGGAGCTCAAATGGTACTCACCAACGCACCACCCGCTCTGCGCATGGGAAAAATCCAGGGTCTGGGCGAAAAGATTGATGCTCCCGTCATTCCGGCAGATGCTACGAGCATGGAAGACCTAGAAGCTCTCATCCGGCAATCCATGGAACATTTCGGGGGCCAAATCGATTTTGTACTTCACTCTATTGGGATGTCCATCAATGTAAGAAAAAAACGAGCTTATACTGATCTTAATCACGAATGGATGCAAAAAACATTCGATATTTCTGCCATCTCTTTTCATAAAGTATTACAATTGCTGTACAATATGGATGCTATGAAAGCAGGAGGCTCCATCCTCGCACTCAGCTATATGGCTGCGCAGCGCGTATTTCCGGGATATAACGAAATGGCAGAGTCCAAAGCCTTGCTTGAGTCTTTCGCACGTAGTTTTGGCTATCACTTTGCTGTCAAAAATGCCGTGCGTGTCAATACCGTATCCCAATCCCCAACTGTAACAACTGCCGGTAGCGGAGTAAAAGGCTTTAGTGACTTCTTTGGCTATGCAGATGTCATGTCTCCACTCGGCAATGCAGATGCGGACAGTTGTGCAGACTACTGCGTAACCCTATTTAGCGATATGACCAGAATGGTCACTATGCAAAACCTTTATCACGACGGAGGTTTTTCGAGTATGGGTATGAATCCTGCTCTGATGCATCTTATAAAAGAATAATACTCATTTTACGTTCTTATAAGGTGCTCAGCATCCATCATCAATATCATCCGATCAAGATTCTCCTGATCATATCTTTGTGCTGTCCAAACTTGTCCACAGCACAAAACAAACCAGATACTCCACCTAGCCAAAACAAAAGCGGACTAGAGTTGAGTCGAGATACCATCATCGATGATCAACCCGCCTATTTCTCTCCGTTTCAGCCAAAAAATCTATCCACGATCCCTACTATCACAGATAGTATCATCATATTTTATGACCCCGCCAAAACACAATTTAACGAAAAAAGACACTTGGGCAATTTGGGCTCCGCTGTATATACTCCTCTCGTCACACCACGAAAACAACTTGGCATCCAACTAGGTGGCTCTCCATACGATGACTATAGATTTGATATCCAAGATTTCAAATTTTTACAAATAAAAGCCGGATATACAGACTTAAATTTCTCACTCACCGGGCAAGTCAACGCTGCTTTTAATGCACTTTTTTCCAGAAACTTTTCAAAAGACCGACTCAATTTTGTTTTTAGATACCATCGCATAAGCCAAGAAGGTCAATACCAAAGACAAACCAACAAAAATACTTTATTATCGACAGGAGCCTATTGGTCCAGCAAAAATAAAAAACTCCGCTCCGCTTGGATGTTCAACTCTAATCTCATAACACAAGCAGACAACGGAGGGATCAGACCAGATGCCGATCTGCTCACAGCTGCATCACAAATCAGAAACAATATACCCATCATATTCCAAAACCATGTAACCAAAGACCACAACCTACAATATGCCTTATATAATCAATATCGATTATCGTCCTTGCAACAATCTAACGTATATGTGTTTAACTTAACCCAATATGACCGTATGAGCTACTTGCATGAGGATCGGAGACCGGATAGCTTGATCCATCGAGACTATTTCTTAGGGCGAGATAGTTTGAGATTGCAACTAAAAAACAACAAATGGAAAACTGAATTTGGTGTCGGAATCACCACAAAAGGACAGAACCCGATAAACATTCGCTCATCCTTGGTGCTCCAATCGAGTCATATTGTGGACAGACTCTATCAGGATCGAATCACAGAACTCATCTCCAATAACTATATTTCTTTTGCTCTGGGACAAAAGCTTGGTATTAGAGCTAATCTAAAGGCAAATCTCTCCGGTGCCGGCAGCGAATTTTATCTCGACGGCAAGCTACATTATCAGCAAAAGGAAAAATGGCTGCTCCTAACTCAAGTCATAGCGAGTACACAACAACCCCTCTATACCCAAAACAACATTGTACTCAATGATCGATTATTGAGCGAATCCAAACTCGCCAATCAAAAATATTTTATAGTTAATGGTCTGCTCAGCTATCTGCCATGGAAACTACGCATAAACTACCGATCGAGCCTACTCCGTGATTATATCTACTGGAATACAGATAGAAAACCTCAGCAATTCGATAAAGCACTCACACTTCAAGAAATAGATCTCCGATTCCAAACCAAATGGAAGTTTTTATCCCTAGAGTCTTCGGTCAAATATCGCATAATTAGCCATCCCGATATCCTACGCATACCGCAGTTCGAAGTTTCAGAACTCATCTATGTAGATAGCCGTTTATTCAAAAACAATTTACAGTTCAAAACAGGTTTTCATCTGCGCATGCTCGGACCCTATCAAGCATTAGCTTATTATCCGACGCTCGGAATTTTTTATAACTCCGATCAGTCAGGATACCAAAGCTATCCGGATATAAGCTATTTTGTAGAGTTTCGTATCAGCCGATTCAAACTATTTATCTTGATGCAAAATCTATATAATTATCAAAGTATCCTTCCCGAAATAGAAATAGATCGCTACCCACAATTTGATCAACGTATGCGGATAGGGTTTCGGTGGATATTTAGAAATTGAGCTATTAGAGTTCGTAATTGGGCTTGAGTACATTTTTGCTCGCATAGAAATCATTGATGTAGTCGATCACTTCTTCGATATCGTCCGTCAGCAAAAATAAATCCAAATCCTTTTCGTGGATATTATTTTCTTTTTCTAACATAACTGACTTAATCCAATCAATCAAGCCCTCCCAAAAAGAAATACCAAAAAGTATTATAGGTACACGCGTTATTTTTTTTGTCTGTATAAGAGTGAGTACCTCAAACAATTCGTCCATCGTACCAAAACCTCCGGGCATAACGACAAAACCTTGTGCGTATTTGACGAACATGACCTTACGCACAAAAAAATAGCGGTGATTCAGATTTTTGTCCGGATCGATGTATGGATTGTGACTTTGCTCAAAAGGCAAATCAATATTTAAGCCTACAGAACGACCACCATGGATATAAGCGCCTTTATTGCCCGCTTCCATAATCCCGGGACCACCACCGGTGATCACTCCATAACCTTCATCTGTCAGCCGTCCTGCTATCTCTACTGCCTTGTCATAATACAATTGACCGGCTTTGGTCCGCGCTGATCCAAAAATAGATATACAAGGCCCTATACGATTGAGCGATTCAAAACCATCTACAAACTCCGCCAAAACCTTAAACATCGTCCAAGAATTTTCAGCATTGATCTCACTCCATTTCTTCATCGCTCGATTGGATGCTTTATTTTCTACCATAACTATAAATTCGTTTTTACTAAAAAAATAATTTTCATAGATAAAAAAAGCTCGTAAAATACGAGCTCCTTTATCTAAAGAATCCGAAATATACAAAACAAATTGCAACTTCCTTGCCCATGTACCAATAAGTGCAAGAACAATTTGCCGCTGAATTGTATAATTAGCTGACTATCAAAAGATTTGTCATCTTATTGCTAGAAAAACTTGCGAAAAAAAATAAGCAATCGTATGTTCAGTAATTTAACGATGTACTATGTATGGGCGACATGAGCATCAAGTCTCCTTATAATTTACAAACTCTTTTTTCATGAACTTCTGAAAATCCGTTAAGTTGTCAAATCGGTCAAAAAGCTCTCTAAATTGATGACGTTTAGAGCTCGGATTGATGACGTGGTCCATCACATCTTGGTTATCTACACAATCGCCGGTCAGTATTATGAGTCGCTCGACCACATTTCTCAGTTCTCTAATATTACCACTCCATTCCATAGTTTGTAATAATTCGATGGCTTTTTTGCTAAACTCTTTTTTCTTAATTCCATAATCATTACATAATTGATCATTAAAAAAATCGATGAGTGCCGGAATGTCACTGACCCTATCCTTAAGCGACGGCACATTGATGATGATCACAGCAAGCCGATGATAGAGGTCCTCTCTAAATCGCTTCTTGTCTATTTCTACCAACAAGTCCTTGTTTGTTGCTGCTATAACGCGTACATCGACCTGTATTTCTTTGTCGCCTCCTACACGGGTGATTCTATTCTCCTGTAGAGCACGGAGTACTTTGGCCTGGGCAGAAAGACTCATATCCCCTATTTCGTCCAAAAACAAAATACCTCCGTTTGCTTGTTCAAACTTTCCGATGCGCTGCTTAATCGCTGACGTAAAAGCACCTTTTTCATGACCAAAAAGCTCACTTTCAATGAGTTCTGCCGGAATAGCGGCACAGTTCACCTCTACCAAAGGCTTTTGATGCCTTCGGCTCAAGGCATGTAACCACCTCGCTACAAGCTCCTTGCCTGTCCCATTGTTACCCGTCACCAATACCCGTGCCTCCGTTGGGGCCACCCGCTCGATGGTCTCTTTGATATGTTGGATAGCCTCCGAATCACCTATGATATCTTGGATCTCTTGTTTGCAGACCTTCTTTTTGAGCTGCGTAGTCTCTGTAATCAAATGCGAACGATCCAAAGCATTGCGCAAAGTGATCAAAAGTCTGTTGAGGTCAGGCGGTTTTGATATAAAATCAAATGCTCCCATCTTTACAGCCTCAACTGCCGAATCTATCGACGCATGCCCTGATATCATCACGACAGGAAGCTCCGGCTTGATCTGTTGTATGCGCTCCAAAGCCTCCATACCATCCATATTGGGCATCTTTATGTCCAAAATAACCACATTGTAGGATTGTTTTTTGATTTTTACCAGACAGTCCATGCCGTCCTTGGCTTCGTCCACTTCATATTTTTCAAATTCTAAAATGTCACGCAAAGTATTGCGGATACTGGCTTCGTCATCAACGATAAGGATTTTTGCTTTGCTCATTTGATAAGTTATATTGGTTTTACTCGTCAAATATACATAATTGTTTAATAAGTAGTTATAATTATAAAAAAAATGTAATATGTTTTTTTGCATGACCACAAGCTTCATATCCTCCGGAGCTGCTTTTGGTTCTCAAAGGACAAGCTACAAACTGCTAGAATCAAGACATATCAGAAGACGACTCCATATAATATAGAACTACAAAAAACCAGGAGCCAAGCACTAGTTAAAAAATCCCGATACTACCTGATCGGTAAGATGAATGGACAAGCTAAAACCTATCCGATCCAGATAGGAGTTGTGCTGATCTGTTATATATTTTTCTCTGATGATAACACTCTCCAACAAAGGAAAATACACACTCAAAAAGTCAGGTATCAGAGCTAACTCGATCCCGCTAGTCCAAACCCCTCTCACCCTAGATATAATTTGAGAGGGATATATCGCAGCATCTACATAAGCTTTGAGTTCAAAATTTAAAGGAAGTTTGACCGGAAGCTCAGCTTCAACTCCCAATCCGATCATCCAGTCATTTATGAGATCAAAATTGCCCGCTACTGTACGCAGACCTGCTCCTTTTTGATAGATCTGCTGTGACCAGATGCCTGATTGCTCGCTTCGGCCGATTAAACTTTGGTCAAATGTATAGTCAGGTTGAAATCTTCCTAATCCGACAGTACCATTAGGCATCAATCCCACAAAAGCATCATCGATCTCCGTCTTGTTAAAGGGTAACCACGATCCGGATATATGCCAGACCACAGCGTGATGTGCATCATAGATATACATTTGCTCCCGACGACCAAATAAATAGACAAAATTATTACCTTGTTGTACCCAAGCTATACTTTTCGAAGCATTGTACTCTCTACAATTGTTCTGCTCAAATCGCAATACATTGACATAATAACTATTAGTTTTTCTCTCAAAATTTACTCGATCTATCCCTTCGATAAAATCTTGATAAATATAAACAAAACGGTATGAAAAGCGGCGTGTACGGACTTGATCTCCGGTGGATTTTTCCTGATACCCTGCTACTTCAGGGGCCAACTTGTAGTAGTAATCCTTCGTTTTATAGACATCGTTTTTATAAAAACTATAACTTTTGCCCTCCAAACCGAAATAAAAAAACTTCCACCTATCATCATTTAAGGGCTTTTTTTTATAGGATAAACGAAATGCACCTACAGGTCGTTTGCTCCCAAAACCAAATCCCGGGTTCAACATATATCCAAGGCCGGCATCCTTCTCCGGATCGTTCATCAATAAAACTCCTCCTATCACCCCATCATATTTATTAAATGATATAGCCGGCAAAAGTATCCGCTTCAATTTGCTGCGGCTCGTATCCAATGTCAGTTCTTCTTTGGTACAAGACGGAGAAAGCTCCGAGGGTTGAGCTTGGACTACCAAAGAAAATGATATCAATAAAACTAAAATAAAATAGAACTTAAAAGCACTTTTATTAGCTTGCAGATGTTTTAGAAGTTTAATCATATATATATTTACCATGCTACGAGGAGTAAAGATAATAAAAGTCGTAATATTACTTTTCGTGTGCAACCAATCCATAGCACAAGTAGTACCTCCTTCTTGGATAGGAATTTGGGAAGGAAAATTAATAATCCAAAGTCAAAACAGCATCGTCCAAGAACTCGACATGGCTATCGAAATTCTTCCCAAATCCGATTCTAGCGTACACTACACTATAATATATTATATATCGGATACAATTACAGACCGCCGTGCCTACGAATTGGTAGTCAAAGACTATGAAAAAGGTCTATATGTTTTGGACGAACTCAACGGCATTGTCATCCCTACACGACGATATGTCAATACATTGATCAATATGTTTGATGTCATGGGATCCATGCTTGTGGTTCGTTCAAGCTTTGGTGATCATCAAATGCAATATGAACTCATGATCACTGCCCAAGACAAAAGATCCGTCAGTGGTGCCGGCAGTAAAGAGATACCCGAAGTGGGCTCCTATCCTATATTTTCTTATCATAACGCCCTGTTAACAAAAAGAGAATAATATATATGGGCATAAAGAAGTTTACAGCACTGTTGGAAGACTTGAGCATTGTCGCCCAAGAAGCGGGCAAAGCCATATTATCCATCTATAGCCGGAAAGATCTCGGTATCGAATTCAAAAAAGACAGCTCTCCATTAACCCTTGCTGATCAGGCTGCCCATAATATTATTTCAACCCATCTATCGTCCTTGACCCCTACCATTCCTTTGATTTCTGAAGAATCAGCCGCTGTTCCGTATGCTATTCGTTCAAAATACGACTACTTCTGGTTAATTGACCCCTTAGACGGAACAAAGGAGTTTATCAAAAGAAATGGCGAGTTTACAGTCAATATTGCTTTGATACACCGTTGTAGAAGCATATTGGGGCTCGTCTATGTGCCTGTCACTGATATCTTGTACTATGCCGCCAAGCGAGAAGGTGCTTATCGGATTACTAAATTGGCCGGAAAAGAAAGAATCGAGGCAAAAAGCTTCCACATGCAGGATAAGGGTATCCGAGTAGTTGCCTCACGCTCACACCTCAACGAGGAGACCAAAGCGATAGTGGACAAACTCAACAAACCACAAATAGTACCGAAAGGGAGTTCGTTGAAGTTTTTGAGCATTGCTGAGGGTGCAGCCGATTTCTATCCACGAATGGCTCCTACTATGGAATGGGATACCGCTGCAGCCCAAATCATCCTCGAAGAAGCCGGAGGACAGGTACTCCAAGCAAAATCTGGAATGCCCTTGAGCTACAACAAACCCGATATGCTCAATCCTTTTTTCAAAGCCTACGGACAGATACAGACAGTGCTATGACTCTTTTTCCTTGTTCTCCAATCAAGAGTAGATAAAAAAAAGCTGAAAAAGCTTATCTTTCAGCTAAATCCTTTGGCTTACAAGCAGAAAGTTCGTATTATTGGTGCAATAAAACAGGCTCAAAAATATTTGGCATAGTATTCGTTATGTATAATGATGTTAAACAAATCTTTATACATACTAATATTATTTAATATCAAATTATGACAAAGCTAATTCAGTTTGCATTTCTATTCGGCATCAGCATAAGCCTGATCTCGTGCAGTGGGTCAAAACCCAAAGTTCGAACAGCCAGAGTGCACACCAAAAAAGAACGCAAGACAATCATCAAGCCACAATTTGCAGTGGATTTTCAGTACTCCAATAGTCTATCAAGTATATTGGCGAAAGCTGCAAAAGAAAACAAATTGGTGTTCGTTGACATATATACCGACTGGTGCACACCCTGCAAAATGATGGACAAAGATGTTTTTACGGACAAACCCACAGGCGACTATCTCAACAAAAATTTTATAAGTTATAAGGTCAATGCCGAAAAAGAAAATGGTCCTGACCTGAATCTTATTTTTGGAGTACAAGTCTATCCTACCCTATTGTTTTTGAACGAAAAAGGACAAGTACTTTCGAGAAAAGACGGAGCTGCCTATCATAGCGAGCTACTTCGCTTGGCAGATGACGCTTTACAATTTCAAGCGGGTATATAGGCGTATATACTCATTTGGACTACAAAAAAACCGACTCGATCAACGAGTCGGTTTTTTTATGCCACTATTCATCCTTTGGTTCATTTTTTGACCGGACAGGTAGAAAATCCCAACAGACTGTATAGTGGACAACTCGAGATCAATGAAGTCAAGGCAAAGATCCCGGCAACAACAGCCAATACAATACCCAAAGTAGAGCTAAGGGCTACCGCTCCGCTATAGAGCAAATACGCAATAACTGCAGCAATAATAAGTCGAATCAATCGATCCGCATTTCCCATGTTCTTTTTCATAATAATACATTTTGAGTTAATGAATAAAATATCGAATCAGCATAGCAATAGCATAAATGATGCTTGCGCACATTACACAGATCAATATAAATTTTTTGATCTTAGTATTTGCCAGCTTCTCCATAAACTCAAAAGTACATTATCCACATAAATGATTGAGTATCATTTGTTACACGAGTCAAATAATTATAAAAATAAATGCGGGACAACTATTTACAATAGGGTGATTTTAGCTCTTCCAAGAGCTACTGTACCCCTACGTTCAAGCTTTTTGAGCAATCGGGAAACCACCACTCTTGAAGTCGCCAGATCATTGGCAAGATCCTGATGCGACATGTTGAACACCTTGCTCCCCTTAAAAAGCGCAAGTTCCGTCAAATAATCAACAATTTGATCCTCCAATTGAAGAAATGCCATCCGCTCGAAAGAAAGGATTACATCATCTAATTTAGTGCGAAATGATTGCAACAAAAACTCATTCCACTTAGGAAATCGTTTCATCAGAAATAAAACACGAGCAGCAGGAATCAATAATATATCGACATCCGTAAGGCTAGTTGCTCTGACACGACTACATTCTTTTTTGAGTGCAGATGTTAAAGTCATGGCACAAGTTTCTCCCGATTGGATAAAATACAAAAACATCTCCTTGCCATCATCTGTAAGCCGAGATACTTTGACAGAACCTGAGAGTAGTAATGGAATAAATTCAATAGCTTGTCCTGTACGGAGAATCACTTGATCAGGAGCGAAATGTACCAAAGTCCCCATATCATCCAACTCTTTGATGAGCCCTACACTTTTAAACTGTTTAAATGAGGATTTGATACGATTTGTGAGCATGAACAAGCAGTTCTTATATAAAAATATTTACAATGTAACTAAAGTTACCATATCTTATTTTGATCTTAGCCAACTTTGTATCGACAAACTTAATAAGTATTTGTTTATGATTGTTAGAATGTTGCTGTCTAAAGTAAGGATCTAGACTTCAAGTGATTTAATACATAAAGACTTAAGGGGTGAAGGGGCTGTTCTCAAAGTTATGAGGCGGCCCCGTTTTTTTTGTCTTGCCTACAAGCGGCAGCTTATTCCGGTAGTGTTGAGCTCATATGCACTATGCGGTTGTGATGCGTATAATCTCCTAATTGATGCAGCATCAATTTTTTGATATAATAAGCCATCAAAATGAATCATCAAAAGAGATAAATTGTCTAATCTTATACGAGATGTAGCTATCGATGCTTACATTAGAGTTTGATTTGTACACAAAACGAATTATTTATGGTCTTCTTAGAATTTGAAAAGTCCCTAGAAAGTCTGTATACACAACGTAACAAACTCGAACAAGTAGGCGAAGAAAGCGATATCGATGTAAGTCCTATGCTCGCAGAACTCGACAAAAAAATCACAAAAACCCGAAAAGAGATTTATAGCAATCTGACAGGATGGCAACGGGTACAGTTGTCCAGACATCCCGAGCGACCATATACACTATTCTATATCGAAGAGATGTCCAAGAAGTTTGTAGAGTTGCACGGAGATCGTTATTTTGGAGATGATAAAGCCATAGTGGGAGGTCCTGCCAAAATAGACAATTATCATGTCATGATTTTGGGTCATCAGAAGGGAGTCAACACCAAGCTACGCCAATATAGAAACTTTGGGATGGCAAACCCTGAAGGATATCGAAAGGCTCTGCGGCTGATGAAAACAGCTGAGCGATTCAATATGCCGGTTATCTGCTTAATTGATACTCCGGGTGCCTATCCGGGCATCGAAGCCGAAGAGCGAGGACAAGCAGAAGCTATTGCCCGTAATCTCTTCGAAATGGCCAAACTCCGCATACCCATACTGTGTTATATCATCGGCGAAGGAGCATCCGGTGGTGCCATTGGTATCGGATTGGGAGACAGGGTGTTTATGCTCGAAAATACATGGTATTCTGTAATCAGTCCCGAATCCTGCTCATCTATACTATGGCGCAGTTGGGATTATAAAGAACAAGCAGCAGAAATGCTCAAGCTCACTCCTCAAGATATGCATAGTTTCGGTATTGTGGACGGCATTATAGCAGAACCCATAGGAGGTGCTCATGCCGACCCCAATGCTATGGCCAAAACTCTCAAGAAAAGTATCAAAACACAATTAAATGAATTGGTTCAGATACCGATAGACCAATTGATCAAACAACGTATAGAGAAATATGCCTCTATTGGAAAGTACGAGCTCGCCGAGTAGATTAGATGCGGAATCAAAAAGGCTTAAGCATACTAAATAGCTGCTTATGCATGCTTGGCTTGTACTCCAAAAAAATCTTAATTTTGCAATCCTAATAACTAAACAGGAGTTTCTATGCAATACCATCCATCAGACTTTGAAAAGAAGTGGCAAGAATACTGGGACGAAAAGGGTGTTTATCGGGTCAAAAACCAAGATGATAGACCCAAGTACTATGTATTGGATATGTTTC
>JAJRUR010000022.1 GCA_024277695.1 Bacteroidota bacterium
CACCTCTAAAAGCCCAATAAAAGCCTTGTTCCTTGATATTATCGAGAAATGTAGCTGTTTGAGAAAAATCTGTTCTCCGGAGTATATCACTGATAACCTGTTTAAGATTCTTTTTGGTCAGTACTTCATTGATATAAGGGATATTTTCCGGGACGGATTGGTTAAATATCACTCTACCAACAGTGGTATCTACTCTTCTTAGAACTAATTGTCCATCATCACCTTCGACGGGTACTTTCACCTTTATTTTGGCATGTAGATCAACTTTGTCCTCATTGTAGGCCATATTAACTTCTTCGGCAGAATAAAAACTCATACCTTCACCGAGTACTTTTTTGTCCTCTGTGCTACTACGCTCTTTGGTCAGATAGTACAATCCCAATACCATATCTTGCGAAGGGAGCATAATAGGCGATCCGTTTTGAGGATTTAGCATATTGTGTGGAGCAAGCATCAACACTTGAGCTTCGAGTACGGCAGCCTGAGATAGTGGTACGTGGACGGCCATTTGGTCACCGTCAAAATCCGCATTAAAGGCACCACATACCAAGGGATGCAACTGGATAGCCTTACCTTCGATCAATACCGGTTTAAAAGCCTGAATGGATAGTCTGTGCAGTGTAGGAGCCCGATTGAGTAGAATCGGATGCCCTTGCAGTATATTTTCTAAAATATCCCAGATCACCGGACTTTTTCTATCGACTATTTTTTTTGCTGATTTTACGGTTTTGACGATTCCGCGTTCTATCAGTTTGCGAATAATAAATGGTTTAAAAAGTTCTGAAGCCATACCCTTGGGCAGCCCGCATTCGTGGAGTTTGAGTGTAGGTCCTACCACAATAACTGATCGGCCTGAGTAATCGACACGCTTACCCAAAAGATTTTGTCTGAATCTTCCGCGTTTGCCTTTGAGTACATCACTGAGGGACTTGAGAGCTCTACCGCCCTCGGCCTTAACTGCATTGGATTTGCGCGAATTGTCAAACAAAGAGTCTACGGCTTCTTGGAGCATGCGTTTTTCATTCCGCAGGATGACCTCGGGTGCTTTGATTTCTAATAAGCGATTGAGGCGATTATTTCGGATGATCACTCTTCTGTACAAATCATTGAGATCGGAGCTGGCAAATCGGCCTCCATCCAATGGGACGAGAGGGCGCAATTCCGGTGGGATCACCGGAAGATATTCGATGACAGCCCATTCCGGTCGATTGTCTATTCGTTCTTGACCGGACTTAAATGATTCGACTACTCTCAATCGCTTTAGTGCTTCAGATTTTCGCTGTTGGGAGGTTTCGGTAGCTCCTTGGTGCCTTAGAGCGATAGCCAGTTCTTCGAGATCCAATCGATTGAGAAGTTCTTTGACAGCCGGAGCTCCCATCAAAGCGATAAATTTTTCAGGATCTTCATCGGGGAGCAATTGATTGCCTTCCGGAAGTGTTTCTATTATTTCAAAATATTCTTCCTCAGTGATCAAATCGCCTTTGTCCACTTCTAGCGCATCTGATGCAGCTCCTTTCTGGATGACGACATATCGCTCATAATAGATAATGGATTCTAGTTTTTTAGAAGGCATGCCCAAAAGATATCCTATTTTATTGGGCAGGGACTTAAACATCCAGATATGCACTACGGGGACGACCAGTTTGATGTGTCCCATGCGTTCGCGTCGTACTTTTTTGTCGGTAACCTCTACACCACAACGATCGCACACGATGCCTTTGTACCGGATACGCTTATATTTACCACAGTAGCATTCATAGTTTTTGACCGGACCGAATATGCGTTCACAAAATAGTCCGTCACGTTCCGGCTTATAAGATCTATAGTTAATGGTTTCCGGTTTTAGCACCTCTCCATATGAGCGTTCCAGGATCTCGTCCGGTGAGCTTAATCGGATGGTTATGCTTTTAAATGCTGAATCTTGTGTCGAATTTTGATCTCTATATGCCATACTATAATTTCTTAGTAACAGTGATTAGTAATTATGGATTTGTTTTTAATACTCAAATTTGACATCCAGTGCCAATCCTTTCAGTTCGTGTACCAATACATTGAATGATTCGGGTAGATTTGGTTGGGGCAAGTTGTCCCCTTTTACAATGGCTTCATAGGCTTTGGAACGTCCAACTACATCATCAGATTTGATAGTAAGCAGTTCTTGGAGTATATTACTGGCTCCGAAGGCCTCGAGTGCCCAGACTTCCATCTCTCCGAGACGCTGACCTCCGAACTGTGCTTTACCTCCGAGAGGTTGCTGCGTAATCATCGAGTAAGGTCCTATTGAGCGGGCATGCATTTTATCATCTACCATGTGGGATAGCTTGAGCATATAGATGACACCCACAGTAGCCTGTTGATGAAATCTATCACCGGTACCACCATCATAAAGATAAGTTTGTCCCAGAGAAGGCAAGCCGGCTTTTTGTATATAGCCTTCGATTTCATCGAGAGATGCTCCATCAAAGATAGGCGTACCGAATTTCATATCCAATTTTTCACCGGCCCAGCCCAATACGGTCTCAAAGATCTGACCTAAGTTCATCCGTGATGGTACACCTAGGGGATTGAGTACTATATCAACTGCTGTTCCGTCTTCGAGAAAGGGCATATCTTCCATTCTCACGATTCTTGATACGATGCCTTTGTTACCATGTCTTCCGGCCAGTTTGTCACCTACTTTGAGTTTGCGTTTTTTGGCCATATATACCTTGGCTAGTTTGAGCACTCCAGCGGGGAGTTCATCTCCGATAGAGATGTTAAACTTTTCGCGTCTATATCGGCCGACTTCTTCGTTGACTTTGATATTGTAGTTGTGTAGAAGGGCTGCTACGAGCTTATTGGTCTCTGCATCACTACTCCAATTGGTATAATCAATAACAGTAAAATCAATCTTTCGGAGTAACTGTTGTGTAAACTTGGTACCTTTAGGGATCAATTCTTCATTGTAAATACTCTTAACGCCTTGCGAAGATTTTCGCTGGAGCAAGGAGAGTAACTTATCTATTAGTACTGTTTTTAGCTCATTGAGTGCTATTTCATGCAGTTCATCTAATTGGAGAAGTTGTTTTTTCTCGAGATCTTTTTGATCGCTGTCTTTTTTTGCTTTGGCAAATAATTGTTTGCCGATGATTACTCCTTTGGTAGATGGTGAGGCTTTTAGAGATGCATCTTTTACATCACCGGCTTTATCACCGAATATAGCTCGGAGCAATTTTTCTTCCGGTGTCGGATCTGACTCACCTTTTGGGGTGATCTTGCCCACAATAATATCACCCTCGCTTACCCAGGCACCTATTCGTATGATTCCGTTTTCGTCCAAGTCTTTGGTGGCCTCTTCGCTCACATTGGGCATATCATTGGTCAGTTCTTCTTTTCCGAGTTTGGTATCCCGTACATCGACTTCATAGGATTCGATATGTAAGGAAGTGAAGATATCCTCACGTACTACTCTTTCGGACAGTACGATAGCATCCTCAAAATTGTAGCCCTTCCAAGGCATAAAAGCTACTTTGAGGTTTTGGCCAAGAGCCAGTTCTCCATTTTGGGTGGCATATCCATCACAGAGGATCATACCTTTGTGCACCCTCATGCCTTTTCGCACTACGGGTTTGAGGTTGATACAGGTACCTTGATTGGTTCTCTTAAATTTGGTGAGGTTATAGACTTTTTCGTCCGGTTCAAAAGAAACCAAGCGTTCTTCATCGGATCGATCATATCGAATGATGATTTTATTGGCATCTACATAAGTGACTTCGCCATCTCCTTCAGCATTGACCAGCATGCGGGAGTCTTGTGCTACTTTGGCCTCGAGCCCTGTTCCGACTATCGGAGAGACCGGTCGGACTAGGGGTACTGCTTGACGCTGCATATTGGATCCCATAAGTGCTCGGTTAGCATCGTCATTTTCCAGAAAGGGAATGAGAGAAGCACTGACACCTACGATCTGGTTGGGGGCTACATCCATGTATTCGATATCTTCGGGTTCCAAAACCGGAAATTCTCCATGTTCTCTACATTTTATACGGGCGGATTCAAAACTTCCATCTGATGCGAAGGGTGAATTGGCCTGAGCTATTCTTTTGTAATCTTCTCCTTCAGCAGAAAGATATTCTGATTCTCCTTTGACGACGACTTTTCCATTTTTCACCTTGCGGTAAGGTGTTTCCAAAAAGCCCATTTTATTAATTTTTGCGTGGACGCAAAGTGTAGAGATCAGTCCGATATTGGGACCTTCCGGTGTCTCGATAGTACAGAGTCTTCCGTAGTGACTATAGTGGACATCCCGCACCTCAAATCCGGCTCGTTCTCGGCTGAGTCCTCCCGGTCCAAGTGCTGATATACGTCGCTTATGAGTAATTTCGGAAAGAGGGTTGGTCTGATCCAAAAACTGGGACAACTGGCTCGTACCAAAAAAAGAATTGATTACGGAGGAGAGTGTTCTGGCATTGATTAAGTCCACTGGGGTAAAGACTTCATTATCTCTTACATTCATCCGTTCTCTGATGGTACGTGCCATTCTGGCTAGGCCTACTCCAAACTGTGCATAGAGTTGTTCGCCTACGGTTCTAACTCTACGATTACTCAAGTGGTCGATGTCATCCAGTTCGGCTTTTTGGTTGATCAGGCTTACTAGATATTTTACGATGAGAATGATGTCCTCTTTAGTCAATACTTGGACACTAGGGTCTATCTTATGACCGAGTTTATTGTTAATTTTGTATCGACCAACTTCGCCTAAGTTATATCTTCTATCCGAAAAGAATAGTTTATCGATGATACCTCGAGCGGTTTCTTCATCCGGTGGATCCGTACCTCTGAGTTGTCGATAGATATGCTGAACAGCTTCTATTTCGGAGCTGGAAGGGTCTTTTTGGAGGGTATTGTATATGATACTGTAGTCTTCTTCTATATCATCTCGCTGGAGAATGACCGTATCGTTGTCGCTATCGAGGATTAATTGGATATTGTCTTCGTCCAAAACGACATCACGTTCGAGAATAATTTCATTTCGTTCGATGGTCACCACTTCGCCGGTATCCTCATCTA
Organism: Bacteroidota bacterium; assembly: GCA_024277695.1. Classification (GTDB taxonomy): domain Bacteria; phylum Bacteroidota; class Bacteroidia; order Chitinophagales; family Saprospiraceae; genus JAJRUR01. The sequence continues at coordinate 5,047 of JAJRUR010000022.1, forward strand.
CAAAATCTTCAGCCCATTTTCTTAGTACTCTGGCGGCGAGTTTGCGACCAATAGCTTTTTTTAGTACTGCCTTAGTAGCCTTAATTTCTTCTGACAGTTCAAAGATATTTAGGATATCTTGGTCTGAATCATATCCGATGCCTCTAAGCAAGGTTGTCACCGGAAATTTTTTCTTTCGATCGATATACGCAAACATCACGTTATTGATGTCTGTAGCGAACTCCATCCAAGAGCCCTTGAATGGGATCACTCTTGCCGAATGCAATTTTGTACCATTGGGGTGATAACTTTGACTAAAGAACACACCCGGACTACGGTGCAACTGACTCACGATGACACGTTCGGCACCATTGATTACAAAAGTACCTTTCGGGGTCATGTAGGGGATATTGCCCAAAAATACATCTTGTACGATGGTTTGGAAATCGATGTGTTCTTCATCATTACAGCTCAATCTGAGTTTGGCTTTGAGTGGGACACTATAGGTGAGACCTCTTTGCATACACTCTGTGAGGCTATATCTGGGAGGATCAACAAAATAGTCGAGGAACTCGAGGACGAAGATATTTCGAGCGTCCGTAATGGGAAAATTTTCTTGAAAAACTCTAAAGAGACCTTCATTCATTCGATTTTCGGGAGTAGTCTCTAATTGAAAGAACTCTTGAAAAGATTTGATTTGGATTTCTAGGAAGTCCGGATAATCAGAACTCAGTTTGATTTTTCCGAAGTTCAATCTAGCTTTAGATTTTTGAACTGCTTTGGACATAAGAAAAGGTCTTTAAAAAAAATAATATAAAAAAACAAAGAATGGCCTAATCCGAAGTATGTCCGGATTAAGCCTTCTTTATTTTGTGTTATGGTCTAAAAGAATACAAATATCTTGTCAGCATATTAGTGAAAAGAAAAACTACTTCAGTTCTACTTCAGCACCAACAGCTTCAAGAGCAGCTTTTGTTTTTTCTGCTTCTTCTTTAGACACACCCTGCTGGATAGCAGCAGGAGCACTGTCCACAAGATCTTTAGCTTCTTTTAATCCTACTCCAAGAAGAGTTTTTACCTCTTTGACTACTTTGAGTTTTGCTGCACCGGCAGAATTTAACATTACATCAAATTCTGTTTGTTCTGCAGCAGCACCCTCGCCACCACCTGCCGGTCCAGCTGCTACAGCTACTGCTGCTGCTGCCGGTTCGATACCGTACTCATCTTTTAGGATAGTTGCTAGCTCGCTGACCTCTTTTACAGTGAGGTTAACAAGTTGTTCTGCAAATGCACTTAAATCCGCCATGATTTCAATTTTTTTTAAAAGTTAATAATGTCAATAATATATGATTAGACTTGGAAGCCGAAACTATTGTGCTGCCGCTCGCTCTTCTAGTGCTTTGATCAAACCAGCGATGGTCGAGCCACCGGATTTGAGTGCACTGACTACATTTTTGGCAGGAGATTGCAACAAAGCAATGATATCTCCTATCAATTCTTCTTTGGACTTGAGGCTAGCTAATTCGTCAATTACATCATCTCCGACATAAAGGTCGGATTGGATATATGCTGCTTTGAGTACAGGTTTTTCGTGTTTTTTTCTGAACTCCTTAATTATTTTTGCGGGGATATTGGCTGTGGTAGAAAACATCAACGCTGTAGGTCCTTTCAGGCTATCATAGATAGCTTCATACGAACTGTTTTCGAGGCCTTCCAGAGCTTTTCTGACCAAGGTATTCTTGGCTACTTTCATGGTGACCCCCTTTTCATAGCATAGTCCTCTCAATTCATTGACTGCTGCGACATTGAGTGTTGATGAATCTGTTACATAAAAATATTCGTATTCCGTAAATTCTCTTTTCAAACTTTCTATTACGGCTTGTTTTTCTGCTCGTGTCATGATCAATTATTTTTTTAAAAAATTAATTTAGAAAGTTCTAAATTGACTTTGTGTTTATTTTAATGCCCGGGCTCATGGTACTTGCTGTAGTAAGGCTTTTCATATAAGTACCTTTGGCTGTTGAGGGTTTCATTTTGATGATGGTATTTAATAGTTCTCTTGCATTGTCGGCAAGTTTTTCCGGTGAAAAAGATACACGACCTACCGATGCGTGTATGATTCCGAACTTATCGACTCTGAAGGAGATTTTTCCTTTTTTGACCTCAGTTACCGCTTCGCCTACTTTTGGAGTAACAGTACCTGTTTTGGGATTGGGCATAAGTCCTCTAGGTCCCAAGATACGTCCTATTCTACCGACCATAGGCATCACATCCGGGGTAGCAATGATGACATCCACATCCGTCCATCCGCCTTGTATTTTTTGGACATATTCATCCAGCCCTGCATAATCTGCTCCGGCATCGAGAGCTTCGGATTCTTTTTCGGGCTTGCACAGTACGAGTACTTTTTTTGTTTTTCCGGTTCCGTGCGGCAAGCTAACTGTCCCTCTGAGGGCTTGATCTGCTTTTCTAGGATCGATGCCCAGTCGGACATGCAGATCTACTGAAGCATCAAAACTTGCCGTATTGACTTTTTTTACTAGTGCCATAGCTTCTTGCAGGTCGTACTCTTTGCCGGATTCGATCTGTTCTATGACTGCTTTTCTTTTTTTTGTAAGTTTAGACATTATTGGTTTATTAAAAAGGTTCAAACGTTGCTACACAACTCCCTTTATGAAAAAATATGAGCTTCTGATTAATTATCTGCGCCTTCAAGTTCCCAAGGTGGTGTGCCTTTCACTCGAAGTCCCATGCTACGTGCTGTACCGGCAATGATTTTCATCGCTGACTCTATCTTAAAGGCATTGAGGTCGACCATTTTATTTTCGGCTATTTCTCTAACTTGATCCCAAGTCACACTACCTACTTTGGCGCGATTGGATTCGGGCGATCCTTTTTTGATTTTGGCCGCTTCCATCAGCTGTGCTGATGCAGGTGGAGTCTTGATCACAAAATCAAAAGACTTATCGCGATATACAGTAATGAGTACCGGCAATAACTGCCCGGCCTTGTCCTGTGTACGCGCATTGAATCGCTTACAGAATTCCATAATGTTGAGACCTTTTGCTCCTAAAGCAGGACCCACCGGTGGCGCGGGGTTAGCTGCATTTCCTCGCACTTGCAATTTTACATACGTTTCTACTTCTTTTGCCATTATTTGTGTATTTTAGGTCTGTTTTTCTACTTGCATAAAATTTAATTCTACTTCGGTACCCCGTCCGAAAATTTTGACGACAACTTTGAGCTTTTTCTTTTCCTCATTGACTTCTTTGATGTCACCAATAAAGTCCTTAAAGGGACCATCTATGATTTTGACTGTCTCACCAACCAAAAACGGTTCGATCAGAGCTTCTTCTATATTTTGCGAGTCATCTACTTTGCCTAACATTCGGTTCGCTTCAGACTCCTGCATTGGGATCGGGTTATTTCTCCCAAGGAAGTGTATTACATTGGTCACGTTGGCGATCATTTGGATCATCTCACCGGAAAATCTTTTGGGATCTGCTTCGACCAAAATATATCCAGGCAAGATATTTCTTTCCATAATGACTTTTTTGCCGGACCTGATTTTATAGACTTTTTCTGTCGGCACCAAAATCTGAGTGACTACATCCTCCCAACCTGAGCGTTTGATCTCCAATTCGATGCGCTCTTTTATCTTTCGCTCTTTACCACTAATTACGCGCAAAGAATACCAACTCTTTTTATCTGACATCTCGGACATTATATAGAATAAACGATATCCATGAGTTTATTGGACAATAAACTCATAATAAATACCAAAATTGTAAATATTAAGGTAGCTATGATAACCACTCTGGTCGTAGCGAATAGGCTTTCCCAGGTTGGCCAAGTTACTTTATTGAGCAACTCGTAATAGCTTTCTTTTATATATAGCTTTAATTTTTCCATATTTACTTTTTCTAATAATGCTCTTCAGCAAGATTTCAGCCCAAAAACTGAAATATCAAAAACCTCTGATCTCCGGTAGGACTCTAACGATCCCTATGCAGGGGAGACAGGAATCGAACCTGCAACCCCCGGTTTTGGAGACCGGTGCTCTGCCAATTGAGCTACTCCCCTATAATTCGGGTCAAAAGTCAAATAAGGTGAGGTGTCAACAAAGACACCATCACCTCTTTTATATTATCAAGCTTGATCTTTATCAAGCGATTATTTGATAAAATTAGTCGATAATTTCGGTAACCTGACCGGCACCTACCGTTCTACCTCCCTCGCGGATTGCAAAACGGAGTCCTTTGTTGAGGGCTACTCGGTTAATCAATTCGACAGTCAATGTTACATTATCACCGGGCATAACCATTTCGACGCCATCCGGCAAGGTCACGTCTCCTGTTACATCAGTAGTTCTTAAATAGAACTGTGGACGATATCCGTTAAAGAAAGGTGTGTGTCTGCCACCTTCGTCTTTACCGAGGACATAGACTTCACACTTAAATTTTCTGTGTGGTGTTACACTTCCGGGCTTACAGATGACCATTCCTCTTTGGATGGCTGTTTTTTCTATACCTCTCAATAGAAGACCGGCATTATCTCCTGCTTCTCCACGGGTCAATATTTTTCTAAACATCTCTACTCCTGTAACTACCGAGGTTAGTGGTTTTTCACCATCTTTCATCATACCAACGATCTCTACAGGGTCTCCAGAGTTGATTACACCTGTTTCGATACGTCCTGTGGCCACGGTACCGCGACCTGTAATTGAGAATATATCTTCGATGGGCATCAAGAAGTCTTTATCCACCAAACGCACAGGTTCAGGGATTTCTGTATCAACAGCTTCCATCAAATCTCGGATAGACTGAACTGCATCGGCATCGCCTTCTAGAGCTTTGAGTGCAGAACCTCTGATGACAGAGGCATTGTCTCCGTCAAACTCATATTGGTCCAATAGCTCTCTTACTTCCATTTCGACTAGCTCCAACATCTCTTCGTCATCGACGAGATCTACTTTGTTCATATAGACTACCAATTTGGGGACACCAACTTGGCGAGCCAAGAGGATATGCTCTCTAGTCTGTGGCATAGGACCATCTGTAGCGGCAACTACGAGGATAGCACCGTCCATTTGCGCAGCACCTGTAACCATGTTTTTTACATAATCCGCGTGACCTGGGCAATCCACGTGTGCATAGTGACGATTTGTTGTTTCGTACTCAACGTGGGCTGTGTTGATCGTGATACCTCTTTCTTTTTCTTCGGGAGCGGCATCGATAGAATCATAGTCCTTTTTTTCAGCCAGACCGTCTCCTGCGAGCACTGATGTAATTGCTGCTGTTAATGTTGTTTTTCCGTGGTCAACGTGACCAATGGTACCTACATTGAGGTGTGGCTTGTTCCTTTCAAATGTTTCCTTTGCCATTAGTTATTAAGTTTAATGAATTGTACAATTTTTATTAAATAGATTTTTGAAATAAAAGTTTTCCGAAAAAAGCACATTTGCTTTCTATAATTATAGTATGTGTGTTATTTATATCGCGGCAGAGCCAATGAAGGGATTTGAACCCCCGACCCCTTCCTTACCATGGAAGTGCTCTACCCCTGAGCTACATTGGCCTGTGGATATCAGCATATTGGGTCAAATCACCAACTATCCTGAATAAGACAAACGTAGTGCTATGACGATCCTACAATAGAGCGGGAGACGAGACTCGAACCCGCGACCCTCAGCTTGGAAGGCTGATGCTCTACCAACTGAGCTACTCCCGCAAAATAAGATCTGTGGGGGTGATAGGATTCGAACCTATTCAGTCGTAGACACCAGATTTACAGTCTGGCCCGGCTCTCCCACTCCGGCGCACCCCCTTGCATCATAAAGCTGTCAACTAACTGCCATATATCTCCCCGATGTGTCATTGAGAGCCAGTAGAGGGATTCGAACCCCCGACCCGCTGATTACAAATCAGCTGCTCTGGCCAACTGAGCTATACTGGCAATATATAAACCTATGCCATGAGCTTTTGCAGGGTATTATCCCACAATAAATCTCCCTCGACATAAAACCACTTTACTTCTATCAAAAAAAGAACTTTTTCACTTGCTTTTCGCTAAGCGTGTGCAAAGATATAACATCTAAGTAATTTTGAAAAGTTTTTTGCCTAAAAAAAGATAATTTTTTACAAACCATCGGTTTTGTGCTCTTTTTGAGCTATAAAGGAGTAAAAAAAGTCGCTATCCATGCGGTTTTCAGTTCTATAGTGGCCTTTCATGGCCAGCTAACTGAAGATATAAATTGGAATCGGGCAACTTAGTTAGAGTTATTGAAGATAAGAGACAAGTAGCATTTATTGACAGCGCGTCAATCAGCTGATGCAATCAATTCTTAGCAAATTGGAGTTCCTTTCGCCTCTTGAGGCCTCGCTTGAGGATTTCGACAGCTGCATCTACGGCTCTTTCAAAGCTCTTGTTGGCTCTTTTTGCAAAGAGGTCATCTCCCGGTATGCGCACTCTGATTTCCACGATTTTGTCTTTGACTCTTCCGGAGTTTTCGAGTTTGAGGGTCACGTCTATTCCTACGATACGATCATAATATCGCGCGAGTCTTTTTAGTTTTTTGTTGATATATTGGTCGAGTTTAGTGTCTGTATTGAAA
>JAJRUR010000293.1 GCA_024277695.1 Bacteroidota bacterium
ACATCCCTTCCTTACACCCATTTTTCACCCTTTTGAGTGACAAAACCCAAATTTAATAGCCTCAATTTTGTATTCGAATATAAACAGTAGCACAAGCTGAAAATGAAAAAGAACTCTAAAATATACGTCGTTTTTGTTCTACTCACTTTGTGCATACCCAAATCATGGGCACAAAACATCAGTGCTTTTAGCCAAAAATCCAATTACAAGATTAGTGGATATATCAACTTGGGGAGTAATTATTATAACAACACCGGTACAACGATCTCTAGCTATTCACCTTTTGGGTATAGCGCCAATGGAGGTATCCATATCCAGCTAGGTGCCATCAATGTTCCGATAAATTTTACCATAAGCGACGTATCGAAGAATATATCCTCTCCCTTCAACTTTTACGGTGCAAGTCCATACTATAAATGGGCAAAACTCCATTTGGGATACCGATCGATAAATTTTTCGAGATATACCTATTCCGGAAAAACTTTCTTGGGTGCAGGTATGGAGCTCACTCCCGGCAAATTCCAACTGACAGCCTTTCGAGGAATACTCCAAAATCGATTACAACTCTTAGACACCTTATTGGCCAATACTGTGCTTCCTACTTATCAACGCTACATTACAGGATCAAAAATCGGATGGGGCAATCGCCACAACAAAATCCACCTCATGGCAGTACAAGTAAAAGACAAGTACGATCCGAATATAGAGACACCCTATCAGCCTCAAGAAAACTTTGTTTTAGGTACTATGATATCCTACCGCTTTTTTAAACGGATCTATTTCAAATCCAATGTAAATGCAAGCATTTTTACGAATGACCAAAATGCACTTGCTGTCGATCTACCTTCTTCTGTCGAAAAAGAAATAACCCCTCTCCATGGCATCAATAGTACCAGTCGACTCGCACTAGCCGGTGATGCTGCCATAGAGTATCGGCACAAAGGATATCAATTCGGCATCAACTATCGACGCATTGATCCTTTTTACAACTCATTAGCGACCAATTATCTCCAGAATGATATCCAAAATCTGACTGCCACTTTTGCCATCCCGATGCTCCGAAGAAAATTGCGAATCCGCGGTTCCTTAGGCCAACAAAAGGATAATCTCTTCAACCAAAAATCTTTTACATCTAACCGTTTGATCGGCTCGATGGCAGCATCTTATATACCCGGGCAGAATTTTAATGTTATGCTCCGATACGCCAATTATCAACACGAATCACAATCCGGCATTGCTGCCATTCGTGACACATTGCGCATACTTACCACTACTCAAAATCTATCTTTATCATCTCTGGTCAGATTACATAATACGGAGACTGCAAATACTACGCTTTTTTTCAATGCATATACCAATAATGTCATCGATGAAGTAGCTACAGATACACGAGATGCAGCTTTTTCCGGCATAGGTGCCAATGTGAGGTTGAGCTACAACAGCAAATCTATCGGTCTGATCATAGGACCTCTTATCAACTATACAAGATATGAAAACAGTATGTTTAGCCAGGGCAAAATAGGTGGAGGAATCAACATATCCAAATCATTTTTTGACAAAAAATTGAGCACTACCCTAACAGCGATGATATTCCAAAACCAATTTGACGACAAGGATAATGGGCGCATTTTTAATGGAAATATAAACTTTCAATACAATATGACGCGTAATACAAATCTTAGATTTCGCTTAGCAGCCAATGACTTTCAACCCATTTTGAATACTCCATATACCGAAATGAGAGGAAGCTTATCCTTTGGATATACTTTTAATAAAAACTAAATTATAGATCTATGAATCCCCTAAAAATATATCAGTTCGTATTTCTTAGCATTTTGGCTTTTACGGCAAAAGCACAAGACCCTATTGATATCAGTATTGAGCTCATGCCACCTTATCCTGTTCATCTGGAATACTATATCCAAAATGCCGAAAATGTATTTATTACGGTCAGCAATACTACTGCTACTGACCAAGAGATATTCTATCATGTCAGATTAGTAGGTGATAATGGTATAGATGTACGTACTTTGCCATCCATCAAACCACCGGATCCCATTGTCATCCCTGCCAACCAAACGGTCTTTTATACAGGAAATGACCAGCGAGCAAAAGATTTTCCCTTTGACTATCCAAATGATGTAGATCTGTCCGGATTGACTCAAGAGCAGTATGATTACATAACATTTAACAGGGCGCTCCCCGAGGGCACTTATCAATTATGCATCAGAGCTCTAGACTGGAACACCAATGCTACTCTTACAGAACATTGTTCTGAAGAATTTACAGTGTATTATGGTGACGTACCGGTCATCTACATGCCTTATGACGGAGAAGTAGTACAAGTATCTGACCAGTCCCATGTGACCATCGGATGGGAGCCTCCTTTTACAGTCAATCCTCCTACGGGTACTTTTGCATATCGGCTAAAGATGATCGATATCACGGAAGATGCTTTTGGGGACATTGAGCAGATGATGAATGATCCCGGCGTATTCCCTATACTGGACAAGTCCGGCCTTACTGACTTAATCTACAACTATGATGTACCGATCGAAACCGTAGATCTCATCCAAGGACATCAATATGCTCTACAGATCCAAGCCATCGATCCATCAGGTACATACCCCTTGGCGAATAACGGATTTAGTGAGATCACCACCTTTTTCTATGGTGAGACTCCGGATGTAACCGAAGAAGAACAGACAGGCGATTGTTTTCAAAATTGCTATTATGAGCAGAATATTTCTTCTGACCCCATCCCTATGGCATCTACATTGACGGAAGTCAAAATAGGTAATTTCACAGTCAAAAATATCTCTTGGACAGCAACAGCCGGCAATAGTGCATCCGGTAGTGGAGAGATCAGCATTCCTTTTCTCAACGACACCAAAGTCAAAGTCAGTTTTGCAAATATCGGAATCAACACATCCGGTCGAGTATACCAAGGTACTATATATACAGATGTC
>JAJRUR010000294.1 GCA_024277695.1 Bacteroidota bacterium
ACTAAATTTTTATAAAAAGTATGGTGCTGTGATCGAGAAAGAATGGTGGAATGGGAAGATTGTCATGAGGGATGAGAAGTGAAGGAGGTAGTCCTCCCCCTAGCCCCTCCAGAGGGGGACATCCGTCACGGCGAGGAGGGACGACGAAGCAGTCGCATCCTTCGGAGACGGTTCTGACTGCAAGGGAGGTAAAAAGAGTCCTCCCCCTAGCCCCCTCCAAAGGGGGATAAAACCATACGAATGCACTCCCCTCTTTTTTTAAGAGAGGGGTCGGGGGTGAGTTGTACTGTTGTCCTCCCCTTATCCCCTCCAAAGGGGCACATCCGTCACTGCGAGGAGGGACGACGAAGCAGTCCATCCTTCGGAGACGGTTCTGACTGCAAGGGAGGTAAAAAAAGCCCTGCCCCTAGCCCCCTCCAAAGGGGGACATCCGTCACGGCGAGGAGGGACGACGAAGCAGTCCATCCTTCGGAGACGGTTCTGACCGCAAGGGAGGTAAAAAGAGTCCTCCCCCTAGCCCCCTCCAGAGGGGGACATCCGTCACGGCGAGGAGGGACGACGCAGGGTGCGCCTACGTACCCCCTTTAAGGCGAACCATTCCCGCCTTGGCTTTTTGGTGGATGCTTACCTTATATTGGAGAGGATCTTTAGACAGAGCAATTTCAAAAAATAGTAGTGCCTTGGTCGGGTTATGGAGTTGCTCATAGATCAATCCTGCTTGGAGGGCCGCATTACAAATCATATAAGAACGGTGATCCGGCCAAGTGTCTAAGAGTTGCGCATAGCGTTCTAGAGCTTTGATCGGGAGATCGATTTGTTGGAAGAGTCTAGCCTTGCGGTAAATGTACTCGATATACTGCTCCTCATCGAATCCTATATCTATTTTTTGGATAGTATCTAGCGCCTGATGGTAGTATGCTCCATCGGACAGCATGCGTACGACTAGGAGCTCTCTATGAGGGGTAGTACCATCGATCGCTTCGCGGAGCGCATTTTTGTCTTCATCTACTATAGCATAACCCAGCTCGAGTGCTTTTTGGATAAAATATCTGTACTGGTCTGAGTTTGTAAAAATTAAAGAATGCCAAGCTAGTTTTTGATAGGCTTCTTTGATATAATTCCGTCCATTGAAGCGATTTAAGAATTTTTTTAGATAGATATCTGCATCAGCATCCAGTCGGTGCAGTTTGGCTACACCCAACAAGAAATCCAGATAAGGAAAGTCTAAGAAGGCATCTCCCTGAGGTCTTTGGAGTAGTGTCTCAATGGCCTCGTCATTATGTCCGGTACGCATGGCGATATTGGCATACACAAAACAAGCGAGTGGATTATTTTGGATATCCAATTGTGCTTTTCGGACGATTTGGTAAGCTTGTTTGGGGCTATTGTTGAGATGTAATTGTATAAAAGCATAGAGGATGAGGGACTCGTCTGCGAAGAAAAAATCGTCTTCTTGAGATTTGGCGATAACGGCTTCCAGTTCGGCTAGTCCTTGCTCGATCGTACCTTCCATGCCACTGAGGAGCTTGACACCCCACTTGTATTTGTTTGGGATGGTACCGAGGGCAGCATGTAGGACACCGAGGCTCTTTTTATTGGCATAGAAGTCCGGAAATCTATATTGGTTTTTGGTCAACAGTTCGTAGGCATAATTGATTTCATTAAATGCTCTGAAACGCTGTTCAAATTTTGTCCGGATGAGTGCCCAGTGTAGGTTGATTTCGGCTTGGGCATATAGATAAAAGGGCGAATTTTTATCACCTGCTTTGATTTTGGCGATACGTTTTTTTTTATTTAATACCAGGCGCTCAAAATCTGCTTCATTCTCTCCTATGAACAGGGCAAAAAAATCTAAATAGTCCTCGATCAGATAGACTAGAGCATTGGAAGGATCATCGAGCTTGATTTTTTTGATGAGTAAGGCAGATTCTTTGAGTCTCAAGCTCAGAGCCAGGTCATAAGCTTGTCGGAGTTTTGGCGTAAAGCCAAAATAAGATGTTTCTGCAGGGGTGTCCGCCCCGGTCCGTTTTGCTGTGGCAGTTATGGGTATGATAGTCCAAAAGGCAAGTACATAGAAAAAGTGAAATGGTATATACTGCCTAAAGCTCACAAACAAAGATGGATTATAGTAAGGATAATCGTCGGTTTAGACTTTTAACGGTGTCTTGATACCTGCTGTTTCGTTATCCACGATGATTCGACCACAGTACTCACAACTGATGATCTGTTTTTTTAATTGGATCTCCAGCTGGGTTTGAGCCGGTATGAAATGAAAGCAACCTCCACAGGCATCACGCGTGATGGGTACTACTGCCAGTCCGTTTTTATACGTGGACCTGATACGATCATAGCTGTCCAGAATAGAATCCTTTATCCTGTTGCGAGCAGTTTTCTGTTTTTTGAGTAGTTTTTCTTCCTCGGCCTCGGTCGAAGCGATGATCTCATCGAGTTCTTTTTTCTTTTGTTCCAGGATGAGTTGGCGATCTTTGATACGCTCCATAGTGACTTCCTGCGCCTCGGACTTGACCTGTCGGGTATTGGAGAGGGTTTTTTTCTTTTTTTCAAAAAGCTGAATTTCGAGATGTTGCATTTCGATCTCTTTGGAGAGAGCTTCATACTCTCTATTGTTTTTGACCTTATCGAGTTGGGCATTGTATTTTTCGATCAGCATTTCAGCTTCTTTGATGCTGGCAGTATACTTATTGTCCTCATGGTCAATTTCTTCAAGCGCTATTTTAACTTTTTCCGCTCTTGCTTCGAGTCCTTGGATATAGTCTTCGAGATCTTGAACTTCGACGGGTAGCTCACCGCGCAGGATATTGATCTCTTTGAGTTTGTTATCAATCTTTTGGAGATTGTAGAGACTTTTGAGTTTTTCGGGTACAGTCAATTCTTTTTTTGCCATAATAATTTAGTAATATTTTACCGGATTTGTATCTATTTTGGTATAATGGGTCGCAAAATTACTAAAATTTGTTGAAATAATATCAAATAAGAGCTCAATAGTATATTGTTCGCTCTCAAAATGTCCTATATCTGCTATGAGGATGTGCCCGTCAGCATCAAAAAATTGGTGGTACTTAAAGTCTGCGGAGACGAAGACATCAGCCTTGTTTTTGATAGCGGTAGGAAGCAAAAACTGCCCTGAACCTCCACAAATTGCTACTTTGCGGATAGGTTTGCCCAAGAGCTCTGTGTGTCGGATACACTTAGCTTGCATACGGTTTTTGAGCAAATCCAAGAACGCTTTTTCGTCCATAGGCGTAGGCAGTATGCCGAGGATTCCTGCTCCGATATGCTCCTGTGCTATTGCCATCGGCTGTAAAATCTCCATGGCCTCCAGTCCTAGTTTTTGGCCTATTTTTTGGTTTACGCCTTGGTGGAGTACATTGTCGAGATTGGTGTGCGCCGCATAGATAGCAATATCATTTTTTATGGCTTTGATTACTGTTCGCTCCACATAATTGGCCCCGTTGATTTTGGACAGTCCGCCAAAAATGATCGGATGATGCGATACGATGAGATTAGCGCCTAACCCAATAGCTTCGTCTATAGTGGCCTCGATGGTATCCAGACTGCATAGGACAGCTTTGATTTCTTGGTCAGCCTGCCCTACGATAAGTCCGGCATTGTCATAGGACTCTTGATAACATAAAGGTGCTATCGATTCGATCTGCTGTATCAGTTCGGATATTTTGGTCATATCATAATTTTTTGTAGTCCAATATACACAGAGTATCCCAAAGCTGCCTCCTAAGTGAGACATTTGTTATTATGCGACACAAAGATATTCAAAAACAACGGCAGATGAAGGTTTTGTGTAAAACTTTATAAAAGTCTTCTATTCCGGCTTTAAATAAGAGTTTAAAGGCCGTATAAATTTTGCAACTTGTTTTGTTCTTATTATTGTTTTATAGAACAAAAAACCCATAAATCCAATTGAATTCCTTGGTTTTTATAGTTTTTGCGTCGTTTTGTAGGTTATTTTAGCTTTGTGCACGATTACTTTTGTTGTGAGTACTTTATACAAATTCTACTTGATAATTTAAGAGCTTCTGTTTTGTCAAAAAATAACCTTGTGATAAAAGGAAGGCATAATTATTCATTGCAGAAAATAATATTTCTAAATTTTTTTCAAAATATTTTTCATCACCAAAGTACTGCCATTTTTTAGTAAGGTATAATTCAAGGTTTTCCTTTATCTCTTTTGTTAATTCGGGTTGACAAATTTGACTTTCCAATAATTCATTAATTCCTTTTTTTAACTGCTTTTCTAATGGTTCAATTTTAATAAAATTGGTTTTAATTTGCTCGAAAGGTGTGATAATATTAATAAACTGCAATTCGTTTGATAACTGAATATAAACATCATATTTACTTTCAAACTCTTTTTCGTAATTGAAAAATTCGGTGTATAATTTTTCCAATGAAGATTTCACATTAGCGTTTAACTCTTGTCTTTTGAAGTATTTGAAAATATTGATATCATTTAATTTAATTTTTTCATTTAAATTTTCAAACTCATTTTTTAGTTGAGAAAGCAAACTCTTACAGTCTTTTTTTGAATATTTAATACCATCGTAATCAAAAGTTTTGACGTCAAATATGTTTTCAGAAATTTGCTTGATAGATTCAATATCACTTTGTAATGATATTGCAGTATAGACCATCTCTATTTTACTGTCTGCAAATAACTCTTCAAATCTAGTATTATCTGAAAGGTGCTCAATATTATCAATATCAAAAAATAAAGGATTTTTGTTGTCATAATAGCCATTATATACCTTTGGAAAGGTTTCTTTAAAAAATTGTTCTTTATAGTCCGATTGAAATAATTCAAAAGTTATAGTCGAGCATTCACCGGAAAAAACAACATCTTCAAAAACTTTATTAGTAAGTTCTCTTTGAGTCCGTTCAATGTCAGAAAATAAGTGATTAGCAGATTCATTGTTTATATTTTTTGCAGACAAACCCGTATTTTCCAACATTGCGATTCTATCTATGGTGCTAGGATGTGATGCCCATTGGTCTTTTATTACTAATTTTGATTTATTAAATTTGTTTATCTCGTTTTCTGATATTTGGGGTAGATTATTTATAATTTTAATATTTCTGTATTTTGCAAGAAAATTTAGTACAAATAAGTGTTCTTTAAAAATATTTTCAGACCTTTTATTTTCAGTAATCTTTTTCTCGTAAAAAGACAATACATTATTATATGCATGGTCTGCAAAAGACAATCTAAGCAAGGAATTTTTTAATGGTTCGAAGCCTGTAACATTTGCTGCTATTTCATCTGCATGAAATTCCATTTCTCTAGAAAGTGCCATATAACTTTTATTTACGACGTCATAGATATGTCTGAGTATCCACTTTACACCTTCAATAATTTTAATTGCAATAACTACACAAATTGAAAAATACCAGCTTGTATTTGCCCATTTTGTCATAAGGTTGTCGTAGGATTCATTATCAAATAATAGGTTGAAGAGTATTTGATTAACATTGTAAACATAACTACCGACCTTCATTGTCTTTTGAGAGAAATGCCCGAATTCGTGGCTTAAAATTGCCTTTAGTTCTGATTTGGTAACAGTATTTACTAGACCTAAACCAATTTGAAGATTTTTCTTGATTGGGAAAAACATACTCCAAAGACTAGAGTCATAAAATACCGATGCATTCACATCAGAAGATAGGTAGACTTTTTTTGGGAAGATAGTACCAACTTCTTTTACTATCTCGTCGATAAGTTTAAAAAGATTTGGTTCGTCTATTCTTTTAATTTCAATAAGATGCGAGCGATCAACCTTATGTGACTTAAATATAAATTTTAGAAGGAAAAATAATACTAACACACCCAAACTTGCCACTCCAATACCTAGAACTATAGTAACTAATCCCGGAAATGAAACGATTAACATAACCCCTCCATAAATACACAATGCAGTTAACCCAACAGCAAGAACCAACATAAACAAATAGGCTGTGATAAAAAGGATTATGGATAATATCGCTTTGGTAGTTTGTGTTCTAAACTCCGGAGATATTTTGATATCATTCATTGTTTTTATTCGTGTTTCTTCAAATCACACATAACGCGAGTCCACCCACCACCCTCTACCTTCCTGCCCACCAAGCTCCACAGCGCCCCCTGTGTGCACAGACAAAAGTAGCAAATCTTTTTGAATCCCGGAAACATGAGGGGCTATAGCGCTTCAGA
>JAJRUR010000295.1 GCA_024277695.1 Bacteroidota bacterium
AATGCGATTTGGCATGGTTTGAGACACAAAGAAGGTCTTCGCCTTCTAGACATCAGTATAGTACAAAAAATGGAGTATATTTATATCTCCATAAAAGATAATGGAATCGGAAGACAAGCTGCTCGGAGACTCAAATCAAAGCAAATCGTAAAAAATAAATCTATCGGAATGAACATCGGAAAAGAACGTATTCGATTGTATAATCAGCAACATGTTCACAAAATAGATATATCCATATTGGACTTGGTATCTGATACCGGTCAACCATCAGGTACAGAAATCCTGATAAAAGTGCCCTTTAATAACGACTTTTCTTATAACTAAACCCTAAAATAAAACAGCTTATGATACGTGCTATTATTATAGATGATGAAGCTCCTTGTGTAGATGGACTTTTTTTTGATCTGCAAAAATATTGTCCTCAAGTAGAGGTCATTGCAAAATGCTATGGCTCAAAAGAAGGTCTTGTTGCGATAAAAAACCTAAAACCGGATCTCATTTTTCTAGATATAGAAATGCCTTGGATGAATGGTTTTGAACTGATCGATATGATCGATAATATAGATTTTGATATTGTATTCACTACAGCCTATGATCAGTTTGCTGTACGCGCTTTTAAAGTTAGTGCCCTAGACTACTTACTCAAACCTATTGATCACCAAGATCTAATAGCCGCAGTAAAAAAAATAACTCAAAAAGTTGATAAAGGTATCAACCTAGACCAACTCAAGGTATTACTGCACAATACACGTCAGAGCATTGGACTACACAAAGTAGCTCTACCGACTAAAGAAGGTCTAAATTTTGTAGATCTCCAAGACATACTTTATGCAGAAGCCGATGGAAATTATACCACCATATATTTTACAGAAGGCAAAAAAACACTCCTATCCAAATCACTCAAAGAAGTTCAAAAATTATTGGATGGTTACAACTTTTGTCGCATCCACAACTCTACAGTAATCAATATAGATCAAATCGACAAATATATACGCGGCGATGGTGGCTATGTAGTCATGTCCAACGGACAATCACTTAATGTATCCAGAGCAAAAAAAGAAGAGCTCCTTCAAAAAATAAAAACACACTAAAACCGGATACCCTCGTATTCTTTGACAGTTGTCATCACAAAAGAACTCTGCACCTTACCTATATGGTCTAAAGCAGCTAATTTATGTACCACAAATTGATGGTAGGTCTCCATGTCAGAAACCAATACCACAACCAGATAATCGTACATGCCGGCTATGTGATAGCATGATATCACTTCAGGTAGCTGTATGACATCTCGCTCAAATTTTTCCAAAAAACTCTTCTGATGTGCATTCAACGATATATTACAAAATGCCATCAAGGACCGATCGAGCATATATCGGTCTAGAAGAGCACTATACCGCTTGATATATCCGCGTTTTTCTAATCGCTTAATGCGTTCATAAACCGGCGTTGTGCTCAATTGAGTCTCCGAGGCTATCTCTTTGATCGTTTTTTTGGCATCACGTTGTAACAACTCTAAGATCTGCCTGTCTTTTGCGTCTAATTCCATAGAATTTTATTCTAGTTACACAAAAATATATTTTATTATAAAGATAATTATTCTAATAAAATACAAAATAACTGAATATTTTCTTAATTAGCTTAATTAAGTAGATATATTATCTATTTGATTTAGCTTTGGCTATTGATAAATACCTTTATTATGAACAAAAAAGCAATGCGACCGGAGAGTAGGATGATGAGTTATGGGTACAATCCTGCTTGGTCAGAAGGGGCTATTAAATGTCCTATTTTCCAGACTTCCACCTTTGTATTTAGATCAGCTGAAGAAGGAAAAGCCTTTTTTGAGGTAGCCTATGGCATCAGAGATAGAGCACCGGAAGAAAAAACAGGGCTTATCTACAGCAGACTCAATAATCCGGATCTCGAAATCCTCGAAAATCGTCTTCGTCTATGGGATCAAGCAGAAGAATGCGCCGTTTTTAATAGTGGGATGGCTGCTATGAGTACTGTAATGCTCAGTTTTCTCCAACCGGGAGATTTACTTCTTTTTAGCAATCCGATTTATGGAGGTACTGACCATTTTATTCATCATTTCTTAAGCAAAATGGACATCAAATACCTTACATTCTTTCCTGACCAGTCCAAGGAAGAAATTATCCAACTGATCGAGGACTCGGGCTATGCTGATCGCCTAAAAATGATTTTTATAGAAACCCCCGCCAACCCGACGAATGACATCGTAGATATCAGTATGTGTGCTCAGATCTCCAAATACTTTTCTCATGAAGAAAAAGTTATCCTCGCTGTGGACAATACCTATATGGGTCCCTTATGGAGCCACCCTCTCCAACATGGAGCTGATCTGGTACTCTATTCGGCTACCAAGTATATCGGTGGTCACAGTGATGTCATCGCAGGAGCCGTTTTAGGATCAAGCGACTATCTCCGTAAGGTCAAAGGATTGAGAACATTTCTAGGCAATATGGCTGGACCTTGGACAGGATGGCTTTTGCTAAGAAGCCTAGAAACACTCAAAGTCCGCATGGAACAGCAGAGCTACAATGCCCAAAAAATAGCACAATACCTAGATACACATCCTTTGATATCCAAGGTCCATTATTTAGGACTCATCCCATCTGAAGCTAAAGAATATCCGGTATATAAAAGGCAATACCGGGCTCCGGGTGCCATGATTTCCATTGTGATAGACGGAGGAGAGAAAGCCGCTTTTAGATTTTTGAATCAACTCCAACTCTTCAAACTTGCTGTCAGCTTAGGAAGCACTGAAAGTTTGGCTCAGCACCCGGCCACGATGACGCATGTCGATGTCGATCCGCAAATGAGACAAAAAATAGGTATCTGCTCCGGACTCGTTAGACTTTCTATTGGGATAGAGCACTACGAAGACCTCATTGAAGATCTAAATCAAGCACTGCAGGCAGTTGCATTGTCTTAAATAATGCCTCTTTTGAGTAAGTTAAGAGTAATCATCGACAGGCTACTTTCTGGGTATTTTTACGATATATGATTTGCCGGGTCTTACCGGCAGTTGGTTGGTCATCATCCAAGGATTGTATAGCTTGAGCATCCGATATGTGGTACCGCGTTCGTGGGCAAAATCTCCCAGATGTGCTATTGATTTTTTTACTTCTACTTCATAGTAATTGTCCAAGGGTTGATACAGATCAGTACGCGAATTATCAAAAAAACCAAAATTGTCGGGGTGCATCATGATCTCTTTGAAGGCGATCAATCTAAAAACATACCTACTCGTCTCCGAACCTAAGTTGAGTTTGTAATAATCAGTCTCCTTTTGGCTTTTGATCTCTTTGGCCATTCTAGTTTCTCCCATATTATAGGCTGCTGCTGCCATCGTCCAACTGCCAAATCTCTTTTTATAGTCTTTCAAAAGACGACAAGCTGCCTTGGTCGCTTTCTCCAAATGATATCGTTCATCTACATATTTATTGACCTCCAAGCCATAACCGATTGCTGTAGTCCGCATAATCTGCCAAAAACCACGTGCTCCTGCCGGCGAGCGGACATTGGACAAATTGCTTTCGGCTACAGCCAAATATTTAAAATCATCCGGTACGCCTTCTTGAGCAAGTATTCGGCTGATGAGTCCAAAATATCTTTTTGATTTTTTGATGTTGATCAAAGTGCTTGAGTGCCAGTAAGAGTTTACGGTAAGCTCTCTATCCAAGCGCTCCATTGCATCAAAATTATCATAAGGGACTTCCTCTCCTGCAAAACTAAATACTTTGTTTAGGGCTACAGATTGGATGACTTGCGGTAGGGGGGTATTGCTGTGGCTATGCTCTTTTGCGGTATGGACTATTTCGTCACGTTTGGTATAATTGTATGAACTATAAGCCAGACCCAGTAAGATCAAACTAATAATCGAGACACTTGCCAATAAATATTTTTTCATGCTTTGTTGATAATTAGAACCTTAATAGCGTAAAGGTACAAAAATTCATGAATTGAAAGCAAGATATAAGTTATTGGAGTTTTGATCGGAGTAGTTTGCGGATAGATGCAATGGATGGATTGACGCTCAGTATATTGCCTTGCGGGTCTATTAAGAATTTTGTGGGAATCGACCGTACTCCATAGTCTAATGCTATAGGAGACTTAAATCGTTTAAAGTCCGAGTAGTGGTATGGCCAAACCATCCCCATCCGTTCTATGGCGCTCTTCCATCGTTCGGCTCCGGTTTCGATACCGATACTCACTATTTCAAAATTATCTGCCGAGGTATATTTTTTATCGTGGTAGTCTGTGTACAGCGATACCAGATCCGGTACTTCTTTGAGACAAGGGGGGCACCAACTCCCCCAAAAATCGAGCAATATATAATTGCCTCGCAAGGAGGAGAGACTTAGTTCTCGACCGTCTATATCCATTACAAAATCTGCAGCCTTATCGCCGGAAGCATAATTGGGTTTGTGATATAGATAGTAAGCTAGTGCTCCTGCTACCAATAATAGAAAGAATATTACCCGAGATTTTCTAAACATAGACATACATAACTAAAAACAAAAAAAACTAAGAATTTTGCTTTTGACCGGGGCTACTACTATTCACGACTTATACAAAAAAAGTGCATATTGTACCAATAAGTCGCTTTTTAATTAAAATTGAGATACGATTCAGGTACCCATCCTCGCTGTCCGTCAAATTCGATCCGAGCCCATCGGACTTCTTTGCCGTCGAGATTGATTTTGTGCTCGCTATATTCGATCACACGCAGCAGCGAATTGTCCGGAATACGGATAACATTGACCGGTGAACCCATATCCGGTTTGAGTCGCAAGCGTATGCTCCCTCCAAAAGAATTGGTCATAGCGACTTGACCGGCTTCAGCTGCTTCTGCATGGGCTACTGATCCTGACACCACATCGCCCACTTGAGCTTCAGAAGATGCCTCTTGAGTTTCTACCTTTTTTTTGAGCTCTTCGATTTCTTTCATTAGATTTTCGAATACACTCGCATCCGCAGTTTCTACTTCCGGATTATTTCTGTTTTCTACTCGAGTATTGTCGATATGATTGCGCAGTTCATCATAGAGATCTGCCCTTGTCTTCGCTTTGGATTGTATTTTGGATTGGGTCGTATCTACTTTTTTCTTGATCTCTTCGAATACACTCGCATCCGCAGTTTTTACATTTTGGTCCTTTTCGTTAGATTCTTGGACCTTGTCGATTACATTTTTGATCAGACTAAAAATTTGGTTGGTAAACATAGTTTTATAATTATTGATATTGTGAAGAATCGGATAATACTTGCGGCAGGGGTTTATCTGTATGGATGAATCGGATACTCAGACTATTGACACAGTGTCGTGTGTTTTTTTCAGTGAGTTGCTCTCCGTGAAAAACATGTCCCAGATGCCCTTTGCAGTTACTGCATAAAATTTCTATTCGTCGTCCGTCAGCGTCAGGTACACGTAGTACGGCTTCATTTAGATCATCATCAAAACTCGGCCAGCCACATCCGGAGTCAAATTTGTCATCGGATCGATAAAGGGGGGCATTGCAACGGCGACAGATAAATGTCCCTTCCAACTTATGATCATTGTACTCGCCGCTAAATGGTCGTTCTGTTCCTTTGTCCAGAATGACGTGTTTTTCTTCTTGATTGAGTTGGTTATATCCCATGGCGTAAAGTTAAGGAAATATCTCTTTTGGATACTTGATTAATGACCGATAAATAGAAGTTTGCCAATCACCGTATCGGTTTGTCCAAAAAAAGCATTGGTCGAGCCAAAGATATAATAAACTCCCGATTGGACTCTGCGACCACTAAAATCTCTTCCATCCCAGATCACTTGACTACCTAGCGAAGTAGTCTGAAAGACGATACGACCTTGTACATCCGTGATTTTGACCTTGGAGTCATTGGCTAGTCCTTTGATGGCTATGGGGCCATCATAATCCGGGCGTACGGGATTGGGGAAGCTAATCAATTCTGAGCTGTGAAACTCTTTGCCTTGGACGGCATCAGACCGAAAGGACATTACACCTTGGTCAGTACCTATATAGAGGATTCCTGTCTTGGGATCTACTTCGAGTTCGATGATCTTGTCCGAATAAAGCGGACTGTTTTCTGTATTAAAATGAAGGATTTCTTCATCGCCGGAGGGGGACTGCAAAAAAATACCGTTATCGGTACCAAACCATTTTCGGTTGGCAGGATCTACGGCGATGGTGTTGACGCGTTCGTTTTCGAGAAGAAAAGCCAAAAATCCGTCTTGGAGGACTTTGGGGCGGTTACCGTCACAAGATGCATCGAAAGGATCCGGACAACTAAATACTACAGCACCTTGATCTGTTCCTACCCAAACCGAACCGTCCTGATCTATCGCCAAAGACCGCACCCGATTATTTTGTAGTTCGGAGTTGCTTGTATTGATGATTCGGCTACGGTCATCTGTCGGATCATCTAAATCTCCCTCGTCAAAGACGATCAAACCCTCACCGGAAGTTTCAGAGGAGATCCACTTATACCCATTTGGATCGATGACGATAAAACTCAAGAAGTTACTGCCTTGGGGTTTGATGCTCTTCCAACTGCCGTCAGAGCGCAATATTTTGAGGGGATTTGCTGTACCGAAGTTCGTCATCCAAAGATTGAGATCTTTATCAAAAGCTATTCCGAATACTCGCTCAGCTCCCACATCACCGATGAGGCGTTTTAGCGGTGAATTGGTCGAATTGTATATCATAAAGTCTGTACCGTCAAACTCCACAAGGCCTGAAAATATCGTTGAGATATAGATTTTGGAACCATCCGGATGAGGTAATATCTGGTAATGGTCTCTCACTCCGCTAAGCGCAGGAGTTTTAAAAGCACTGTATTCTATCCAGTTATTATCTTGATAGACATAGGTTCCGCTCTGTCGCTGGAGATATGTCATGTTATCATCAGCTCCACCGGTACTAATGTATAGTGCATCATCGATGACTTTGATGTTTTGGACCAGATTGCTCGGAGGGGACAATATCGTCTCGGCAGAACAAGAGTTTGCCAGACTTCCTGTCTTTTTTAGGATCGAAAATCGATCTGCAAACCAGATGGTAGTGTATGCATCCTCATAAACGTATTGTGGCCGATCTCTACAGTTAAAAGGTGCTTCTACCACAATTTCCTCATGATCGATAGCGATGACAGTCCCCTTGCATGCGTCCCCATTGGGTTTTTGACAGGCAAATCCTGCATAGATGTGTAAAGATCCGCTATACAGATACTCGACTTTTAGGTCCCTCTGACTGAAGATGAGTTCCATGCCTTGATCGATACGCATCAGATCTCCATCGATGTCCGCATAGAGTTTTTTTCTATATGCGCTGATGGCTTTGGAGCTATAGTCTATAGGTAACCCATCCGCCGGGCCCAACTTTTGCCAGGAGCTGAAGTCTATGATATTAGCATTAGATCGATGATCTACCCGAAAGATCCCTTCGTCGAGTGCAGCGTAGAGCATTCCGTCAAATTCGGTCAGTTGGTGTACAGGGGAATCTGTGAAGATAGTGGACAAAAAAGATTGCTGATCGATGCTCAGCTCTATAATCCCAAAGGCAGTACTCAAGAAAACGCGATCATCCTCAGTAGCAAAAATAGATTGAATAGACTTATTTTTCTGGATGGTCAGGTTGAGTAATACGTCCACCATATTGACCGTTTGGTTTTCAAAAACTAAATCGAGATTCCCATTGTCATAGCCTACGATCAGCACATCTTTGGAGGATAGATAGAGCAAGGAGGAGATACCTACATCGCTCAGTCGATTAATTTTGGACCAGTATTCGATAGATTTGTCTTCTCGATGGTAAACTGCTATAGCTGTTCCTGTCGAATAATACACAGCATCATTACCTCCGGTCACGGCATTGGACTGGTTAAAGGGTAAGTATTGTTCCCACTGTCCGATCGCCAGATTATTTTGTGCGTATAGAATGGATGAAACTAAAAAACAGAACAGTATAGTCAAATACTTTTGAAGCATATAGGTATGATTTTAGTATAAACGCATCAAGGACTTTCTTTAGTCTGTTTGGGTTTATACATATTTGATCCTGCGATATACTCATAGACCGGTTCTGTAACCAGATATCTAAAAGATATATCCTCTGCTATGAGTCTGCGGATGTAACTAGAAGAAATATCGAGTAAAGGAGCATGGAGGATATGGACTCTAGGGTGGTCGATCCATCGGGTGGGTGGCGGTGCATTAGGTCTTTGATAGACATAGATGTCATGATGGGCTATGATATGTTCTGCATTTTTCCACTTATGAAAATTTTTGAGATTGTCACTGCCCATGATGAGACTAAAATCGTGTTGTGGGTATTTTTCGTTGAGGTAGGCTAGAGTATGAATGGTATATGAGGGTGTGGGCAGATCAAATTCTATATCGGAGGCTCTCAGTTTTGGGTGGTCGGCTATAGCTAACCTTACGAGGTGTAGTCGATCATAATTATTGGCCAGACTTTGTTTTTTTTTGAAGGGATTTTGGGGGCTGATGACCATCCATACCTGATCCAAACTATCGAGTGAGGACAAATGATTGGCTATGATCAAGTGCCCGACGTGCACGGGATTAAAAGAACCGAAAAAAAGCCCTATACGCATAGATCTATTCTTGATGAGTCCTCTTTATTGTCAATACATTACGGGCATGATAAGCATCAGCAACTCTTCACCTTCTTTGGCAGTAAGAGGAGTGATCACCCCTGCCTTGGTCGAGTCGGCGAGTTGGATTTGGACATCATCGGCATCGATTACTGCGAGCAACTCAGCGAGAAATCGGGCATTGAACCGTATATCCATGGGTTCACCGTCATATTGGCAACTGAGTTGTTCGTTTGCTTCATTGGAGAAATCGAGATCTTGTGTATTGATCGTCAAGCTATTTTCTGTCAAGGTGAGGGTGATTTGGTTTGAAGTTTTGTTGGCATATATGGCGATACGCTTAATAGAGTTTAAGAAATCTAATCGATCCACGACCAAGGTATATGGATTATCTGTGGGTATGATACCGGCTACATTGGGATATTTGGCATCTATGAGTCGGCAGGCGACTTTAGTATCTTCCGACTCAAAAAATGCATGTGAGTTATTGTATGCGATGCTTAGATCACCTTGAGCCGGCAAGGCATTTCTAAGCATACTCAAGGATTTTTTTGGTAGTATGAATGAAGCCGTATTGTCACAACTGACATCTGTAAAGGTATAGCGTACTAACTTGTGGGCATCGGTAGCGTTAAAAATGATTTTGTTAAAATCTATGACGACGTTGACTCCTGTCATGGCTTCACGTAATTCGTCAGAAGAAGTCGCGAAGTGTGTTTTTTGTAGTGCTTGATGGATTAGAGAAGCATCCAAGTTGATAGTATCTACGGCGTCCGGTTGTGGTATGCTGGGAAAGTCTTCGACATCATCACCGGTGAGGCGATATTTACCATAAGCAGATGTGAGCTCGATGCCTCTTGTTTCCAGATTGACTGTAAAGGTGATCGGCTGCTCAGGGAGTGCCTTTAGGGTTTCGAGCAATGTTTTGCCGGGGATGGCTATTTTGCCATCTTGATCACTCATGACGGGTAGAGTAGTCACAATAGATGTTTCCAGATCAGTAGTGACGATAGTGAGTACATCACTTTCTATGACGAATAGGAAGTCTTCGAGTATGGCGATGACCGGATTGTTGCCTATAGCACTACTGGTTTTTTGGCAGGCTTTGAGCAAATCGGAAGATGATAGGCTGAATTTCATATAGCGGGCTTTAAATTTTTTTAATGTCGATTAATATTATTCTTGCCAAAGCACCATTATCTTTGACAGCAGATTGGGACAAAAGTACAATGTCTGAGCTATATTTTTGCAAAATAGTCCTTATAATTATGTACAGTGTGTAGCTTAAGCAGTTGGAATACTAATATCGTGATATTTTGAAGAGCATATTTAGCTATAAAACTATAGAATCCGTGGCTTTGCCTGCTGTAGCTCAGCGAAAGACAGGTTCGGGGCTCGAAATCTATACGATAGAGTCTGCCGCACCGGATATTGTGCAGATCGAGTTGTTTTTTGAAGCGGGGAGGTGGTTTGAGCAGAAGCCTTTGGTTGCAACGGCTTGTTCTTATTTGATCAAAGAAGGTACTCGGAAAAAAAATGCCTACCAACTGGCCGAAAGTATCGAATATTACGGAGCGAGCTTACAGACCAAATGTGGCAATGACTATGCCTCTATCAGTCTTTATTGTCTTCGTCGCTATGCCAAAGATTTGCTGGACATCATCTTTGAATTACTCACGGATGCACGTTTTGCAGAAGAAGAGTTATCGCTTTATGTCCAACGCAAAAAAGAGTCGCTAAAGACAGATCTCTCCAATGCTTCCATAGTAGGCTATCGTGAGCTGACAAGTCAGATCTATGGTCAGGAGCATCCTTATGGTTATAATAGTTCGGAAGCTTATTATGATGCACTGACACGCGATGATCTGCTCGAGCACTATGCGTGCTATCCATCCGGTTTGAGCTATATCTTTATGAGTGGTCGAGTAGATGATCATTTTGTCGCAGATATAACTCAACGCTTTGATCAGTTCAGCTCAGAACCCAAGGAGTTCAAGGTGAGATCGGCAGAGCCACCTACAGCAGCTAGGCAAAAATTGCTTCGTTGTACTGTAGCAGGAAGTAGCCAGACGAGCCTTTATATGGGCAGACTTCTCCCAAAATTAAATAAAGTCCAATGGTATGACTTGATGATTGCGAATACGATTTTTGGCGGATTTTTTGGATCGCGCTTGATGAAAAATATCCGCGAAGACAAGGGGTATAGCTATGGGGTGAGTTCTTTTATTCAGCGCAATAAGCATGCAGCTGCACTGATGCTATCTACAGATGTCGATCCCCAATATTTGACGGCTACTATCGAGCAGGTCAAAAAGGAGATGGAGCGTTTGAAGTCAGAGCCTATCGGCGAAGCTGAGCTCGAGTTGGTGCGTAATTATCTGATGGGCTCTTTTATGCAACAGTTCAATGGGCAGTCTCGGAGCATAAGATCTGTCAAGCGTTTAGTACTGAACGGGTCATCGATCGACCAAGTCCACGGATTGATAGATCATCTCCAACAGATCTCGCCTGATGCTATACGCAAAGCAGCAGAGCAACATTTTAACTTTGAAGACTATTATCGTGTAGAGTCGGGCAAGATGCCCTAAGAGATCCTGAAGCATTTGGGTTTCTGCTGGTCACAATACAAATTTGACCAACCTGAGTTCATGACCTACCTCGCTGGGGACTATAAATTCATTAGGTCCTATTTGTACCAGCTCACTAAACCGCAAGCCTAAGCCTTCGTACTGTGTGTTCATGACACTGCGTCGATTAGTAAAGCCCGTACCATCAAATAGATACTGACTGACTGTATTGTTTTTTTTGATTTCGTCATTAAATACGAGATGAGCACTCGAGGGAGTATTAAAAAAACCAAAGGAAGAATAAATCGCTTCATCACCAAAAGAATACTGACGCTTGCGCATCAGTCTAGACCAGTGCTGGCTGCCATCGGGATGTAGCGCCCACAAGAAGATATCTTCGTAGTAATAATCCACTTGATTATTGTAGGCCAGCGTACGTCGTGTACCGAGTCCATATGCACTGCGCTCAATGTGCTTGACCGACTCGCCTATGAGGACTAGTCCCCCGTCATTTCTCCAAATCATCCGCCGTAGCAATACATGATTGAGATATTTGATTTTTAGTTTATCGACGCGATAATATTCTTTGAGTATATCCACAGAAAAGGGATTAAATCGTTGCACAAGGTCAGCGGGATTATAAGGATTGATGGATAGAAAAAATAGTCCGGTTGACCGCCCGTCTTTATGAGGATGAGCCA
>JAJRUR010000296.1 GCA_024277695.1 Bacteroidota bacterium
AAACTCAAGTTTCGGTAGTTAAAATCAATTGGATTGAGCTTAGATAAATCCACTTTCCTGAAAAATAGCTTATGGATTGGACTGAAAAATATTTATTTGAGTGGATAGCTTGATAAGAAACGGTGAACAGGTCGTAGCTACATCGCTACAACAATATTTGTACCTATGGTGCTACTACAAACCGTTTGCTCCTCCGGAGCAGATGACAAAATAGCCTAATGCAATTAAAGTAGCCCCGGCGGGGCGACCTGATTGTAGAATGAACAGGATAAAGAAACAAAAGCCCCAGCGGGGCGACCTGTTTGTAGCCCTGTATAATAAGGATACACGAACTCCGGACAGCTGTTATGCGTAGTCTAAAGCGATATACCTGAGCAGGAGAGAAGCAAACCGTTTGGTCAATCGAGTTTGTGGATGACCAAACCTGAGCGCAATTTGGGTTCGAACCAAGTAGTTTTTGGAGGCATAATCTGATCGGTGTCGGCTATACGTATGAGTTGATCCATAGATACGGGGAAGAGTGCAAAAGCTACACGCATCGATCCGGAATCTACGCGCGCACTGAGTGTATCCAAGCCACGGATTCCCCCCACAAAGTCTATACGTGTATCCGTGCGCAAGTCTTTGATGTCCAACATATTTTCTAGTACAAATTTTGACAAAATGGTCACGTCCAAGCTTTTGATCGGGTCTTTGTCGTCGTAAGTATGGCTTTTGGCTTTGAGTTCGTACCACAGTCCGTCGATATACATCGAAAACATGTGTCGAGCAGAGGGTCTGATGGGAGTTTGGGATGTGCTCAGTATTTCAAAATTTTCAGAGATACTATCGACAAATTCTTTTGGGGTTAATCCATTGAGGTCTTTGATCGTGCGGTTATAATCTAAGATTTGGAGTTGGTTGTCCGGAAAATGTACTGCCATAAAGTAATTGTAGGGTTCATCGCCTCGGTGTTGGGGGTTTGCCGATTTGAATTCCTGACCGATACGGGCAGCTGCTGCTGTACGATGATGTCCGTCAGCGACATAAGTAGATTCTACTTTTTGGTCAAAGAGTTGTTCGATTTGCATATTGATCTCCGGGTTTCGGATGACCCAAAAAGTATGGCGGACTTTGTCCTCAGCCTCAAAGTCATAATCGGGTTTGGATCGGATGACCTGCTCTACAATTTGATCTATCTCCTCTACGGCGCGGTAACTAAAAAAGACGGGTTCGATGTTGGCCCTGAGATATCGGGTCAAGATCATGCGATCGTCTTCTTTGTCCGGACGGGTGAGTTCGTGTTTTTTGATGATACCCCGGAGATAATCTTCATAGGCTGCAGCGCCTACGATGCCATATTGGGTGTGTCCTTGCATGTTTTGTGCATAGACATAGAAACAAGACTCCTCATCTTGCACGAGTAAGCCGTTGTGTATAAAACGATCAAATACCTGTGCCGCCTGACGATATACTTCTGTAGAATGAGGGTCCACTTCATGATCAAAATTGATTTCTGCCCGGGTCACATGGAGTAGGGAAGCGCTTTTGTCCGAAGCCATGCGGGCTGCTTCTTGGCTACTCATGACATCATAGGGCAAACAGGACAATTCTTGGACAATTGACTTGGGGGGTCTTAGGCCCTTAAAGGGTTTTATTGTAGCCAAAACGTGTGGATTTTAGTGATTAAAGGTACAAAAATACAGCATTTTACTCAAACAGTTAGTCGCTGGTGTAGCCAAAAATAATCCTTCAAAAAAGTTTCTATTTTTTTGACAAAAGTCAAATCCCGAATTTGGCCATCTTCAGAGAAAAGCTCTTTGACATTTGGGGTGAGGAGCATTGTGGGAGATGGTATCCCAAATAATGCCAAGACGAGTTGTTGCATTTGTAGTGCTGCTCGCATACCGCCTAGTCCACCACTGGATACGCTGACTACGCCGATGGGTTTGCGGTGATAGACCGAACCGGGGAAGTGGTCTAGAGTGTTTTTCAAAGCTCCTGTGTAGGAACCGTTATATTCTGGAGAAACAAAAATAATTCCTGTAGCTGCGTCCAATATTTGTTTTATGGCTTGGAGTCCATTTTGATTATCTCTGTCTTTGTGATAGGCATGGATATATGGTACAAGGGGATAATCTGCCAAGTCCAGAATAGTTGCTTTTGCCATTTTTGCATCAGAAATAAAGGATTGTAAAGCTAAAGACACTTTATGGCTTTGACGGTCATTTCTGGTGCTTGCTGATATAATGACTATTTGTTTTTGTGCTGACATGAGGTTTATTTTGATTTTAAATAAATAACATCAGCACGAGATATAAGTTTTGTCTCGGTCATTTTATCGAACGAATACCTTATGGATCTTGGGTCCGTACCGGCTTTTTTTTCCGGCCACTTTTTCTATATTTTTTTAGCCGAGCGTTTTTACTTCTGTGATCAATTTCTGAATACTGTCTTTTGCATCTCCAAAAAACATCGAATTATTATCTTTAAAAAATAGTGGATTCTGGATGCCGGCGTAGCCGGGGTTCATCGATCGTTTGAGTACGATGGTTTTTTTGGCTTTCCAGACTTCTAGGACGGGCATACCATAGATTGGGCTACCGGGGTCTTCCTTAGCAGATGGATTGACTACGTCATTAGCTCCGATGATCACCACTACGTCCGTATCATTGAGTTTTTCGTTAGATTCTTCTAGGTCGAGGAGTTTGTCATAAGGGACATTGGCTTCTGCCAATAAGACATTCATGTGTCCCGGCATGCGACCTGCTACAGGGTGTATAGCATAAAAGACTTCGGTGTCATTATTGCTCAATAGTACGTCGAGTTCTTGAAGGACTTTTTGGGCTTGGGCTACGGCGAGTCCGTATCCGGGGACGAACATCACACGATCGGCATAGTACATTTGGACGGCGAGGTCATTGGCGGATATTTCTTTATGGGTACCACCTTCGCTTTTGGTTCCTCCGGCGGCAGCACCAAAATTGCCCAAGATGACATTCCATAAGGATCGATTCATAGCAGCACACATGATGACAGTCAGGATAGTTCCGGATGCTCCGACGAGTACGCCACCTATGAGCATAATCTGACTCGAGTAGATGATGCCTGCTGTAGCAGCAGAAATACCCGTAAACGAATTGAGCAGTGATATGACTACCGGCATGTCTGCTCCACCGATAGGAGCTACGAAACT
>JAJRUR010000297.1 GCA_024277695.1 Bacteroidota bacterium
CATTTTGTGGATGTTTGATCAGAATATCGTTGTAAGGGATGTAATTGAATAAAGATATGCTCCGAAGAATTTTCTATCTGATCCAATAACTTTTGTTGATTAAATTTATTCTGTTCGACTTCGGCAAATGGATCTATGATCCGAATCTCTGTAATGTCTTTTTTTAATATTTGTTTTAACTGAGCTGTAGCATTGGGTTCGGTAAAATAATTACCGACAAAAGCACAGTGATCTAATAGTTTGGCTTTATGGATGATGCGTTGACCGACAGCCGAGATTTTAATACTATCTTCCATCATCCGAAATGCTATATGATCTGTACAGGTCTTTTTTTAGAGATAAACTTATCTCTCCGGGTTTGCCATCTGCAATCCGTACATTTTCTATTTGAGCTATGGGCATGACTCCTTTGGCAGAACTCGTAATGAATACCTCATCCGCTTGGAGCAACTCCTCCAGGCTAAAATTTTTATACGCAAAGCTATAGCCTTTGCGGGCTATTTCTATGACTTGCTTACGAGTGATTCCTTGCAGTACGTTATTTTCTTTTGTATAGATGCAATTGTCTTGGACTATAAATATATTGGATCTGGATGCTTCATATACGATATCCTCATAATGATACAAGATGTCTATGGCTTTGAATTGCTTGAGTTTGTTTTGCATCAATACGGAGTGGAAGTAAAAAAGGGATTTGATCTCCGGCAAAGGACGTAAATATTGGGCAGCTATGAGTGGTTGTCCGACATCCGTAGTCGGAGTACGTTGCATAAATAAAGGCATATGTAGAATGAAAAAATTACATTCTTGCCGACTATGGTATCCGTCATCAGATCCTCCTCCGGTACATATGAGCTTAAATCCCGAGTTAGGGGCTTTGTTTTTTTTGAGGAGCAGTCGCACCATTTGCAGTATTTCTGCAGGAGAGTAGGGGATAGATAAGCCACCCAACTCCATCGAACGATAGAAGCGCTGTAGGTAGTCATCTGCCCAAGGTATCCTTTCTTCGATCATCGTAAAATAGTCAAATACTCCATAGCCTCGTTGTAGCCCTAAATCAGAGACATGAAGGTAGAGTGCGTCTGTTTTAACTATACTTCCATTGTGGATGGCATACGTGTACATATCTAATGGCTCTTTTTAGTCAGCTAAGTAAATAAAATGTATTCAGACTATGGATTCTTTTTTAAAAAAATACGTTTATCTCCTACAAACATCTGCTGATCTAAGCCTAAGTATCTTATCAAAAAAAATGCTATTCTACGATGCGATGATATGCATCGGTTTCTTTATGCTTATTTTGCCAAATCATCAGTGTACTCAGGCAAAGGGATACGATCACAAAACCGGTAAAAAATATGGCACCCGGTCTGAGCATGGTTTTGTTTTTTGTGATCAAGTCAAAGCTTTCGGATGGATTATTAAAATGGAGAAGCTGTGAATCTACTACGGTATTAAATCCTATAAAAGCCATAAACAGCCCAACGACAAATACATCAGCCATACTCCATTTGCTGAGCGTGAGTGCCAGTTTTTTGATGATCTTATTGCGCGCCATACGGTCAAAATATGCCATCAAAAAAGTAGCCAAGGTCTTGACTATCGGAAATAGTATACTAAAGGCTAGAATCAAATACCCAACTACGCGAGCATCCCAATGCCTGCTATCTGTGAGCAACTCTACGACTTCTAAAATGGATTTGCTCTGAAAAAACATGACTTGGTCTCCAAAGTTTATCGCTTCGCCTAGGAGCTGAATATGTACATTTTCGAGACCGGCATAGAGGTCGATCATCGGAAGTGTAAGCCCCAAAGCTAAAAGCATCAAAGACAATATGGTCAAACCGGGGACTACGACCCAATACAAGAGCTTAAAGCGCCGAGGCAAAAAACTCAGCACCACCAATAGAAATAAAGCGATAGCGCTCATCAAAATAAGATGTTTTTTATCAGAATTTTCACCAAGTGTTTTGAGGGCTATTTGTTCGTCGATCCATTGCTCGCATTGCTCCAAATCTTTGCAAGCATATTTTTTTTCTAAAACTGAAGTATTGATTCCGGTACCTGCTACTTGTCCTTCTCCCTGTAGGTAATCTGTCATCTGATTGCGAATGGCTTCTTTGATCAACGGCTCATTGCGTTGGAGTTCTGCCATAATCTGATCAGCGATGCCCGTCATTGTTTGGTCTATATCTATATTGGCCAATTGAGATTTTACTTCTTTTTTGACGATGTCTTTGATATTGAGATTGAGCTTGAATCCAAAAAGATTGATTTCTTTTTTATTGCCGGAACTTTGGGCGTATTGGTCTAGGAACTGATCGAGAAAGTCTCCGCTTTTGATTTGCTTTTCATAAAAGTCATTGAGGTAGTTGAGTATATAGCTTTTGATCTGTTTACGCGCTTGTGGCGAAATCTCAAATTGGTCAATTTGTGCAGACAAAATGTCCGAAACTTTTCCTTTCCACAGACCGAGATTAAATATTCCATAGCGGATGTGATGGATCTCTGCGTGATCTTGCTTCAACTCTTTGAGTGCAATGCTCTCTTGCTGAAAAAGATAAGCGCGCTGAGCAAAATACACTGAAAATAGTATAAAAACTAAGAGGAGCAAAATGCCCAAAATACTGTTCGATCCTCTGTTTTTGTTTGTATCCATTGAACAAAAGTAGCAGAAAAGTAGATATGATGCTAAAGTAAAATTTGTTGCTGATCTATCTAGTCTCAAAAAAAACTAGCCCGAACTCTGTGTTCGGGCTATGCATTGGGTGTCCAATGATTATGCTTCCGTAGTCTGCAATGTCTCCGGTGCTGTAATCTGTCTAAATATGACTTGCCCACTGATGACGTCAAGGACTATTCCTGAGTTCTGATCAATACTACCTTTTAGAATTTCGTCGGAGAGTTTGTTGAGTACTCGTTTTTGGATGACTCTTTTTAGAGGTCGTGCACCGAATTCAGGATGAAATCCCTCTTCGGCGATCCAATCAACAGCCTGAGGAGTATATTGCATCAGGATGTTTTGTTTTTTCATCAGTGCTACTATATGCTCTAGCTGTAGTTTAGTGATCGCGTGTAGATCTTCTTTAGAAAGCGGACGGAACATCACTACCTCGTCGATCCGATTGAGAAACTCGGGACGCACAGATTGTTTTAATATTTCGAAGACCATATTTTGTGTTTTGTCGATGATCTCTTCTTTGTTAGTGTCCGTCATTTTTTCGAAATTGGATCTGATGACATCCGAACCGATATTGGATGTCATGATGATAATGGTGTTCTTAAAATTAGCTACACGTCCTTTGTTGTCGGTTAGTCGTCCATCCTCGAGTACTTGGAGTAGTATATTAAAGACATCGGGATGTGCCTTTTCTATTTCGTCGAGGAGTACGACGCTGTATGGTTTACGTCGGACGGCTTCGGTGAGTTGTCCACCTTCGTCGTAACCTACATATCCGGGAGGAGCTCCCACGAGTCTGCTTACAGCATGGCGCTCTTGGTATTCGCTCATATCTATGCGGGTCATGAGGTTTTCATCGTCAAATAAGTATTCTGCGAGTGCCTTGGCGAGCTCGGTTTTTCCTACGCCTGTAGTACCTAAGAATAAGAAAGAACCTATTGGGCGATGAGCATTGGATAGACCGGTTCTCGATCTCCGGATAGCATAGGAGACAGCCTCTACGGCTTCGTCCTGACCTATAACGCGCTGATGGAGTTGATCTTCCAGATGGAGGAGTTTTTGACGTTCACTTTGTAGCATTCGACTCACAGGGATACCTGTCCACTTGCTGACGATAGCTGCGATATCTTCATCGTCAACTTCTTCTTTTACGAGTAGATTGCCTTGATCTTGCATCTCTTTGAGTTGTTCATTGGCTGTAGCTAGTTTTTGCTCCAGTTCAGGGATCTTGCCATATCTCAATTCTGCCGCTTTGCTGAAGTCTCCTTCGCGCTCAGCACGATCTCCCTCAAGTTTTAGATGCTCGATTTGTTCTTTGAGCTGTTGGACAGCAAGGACTACGCTCCGCTCAGACTCCCATTTGGCCTTGATTTCGTTGCGCTGTTCCTCGGCATTGGCGAGTTTTTCCTCGATTATTTTGACTTTGGCTTGGTCTTTTTCACGTTTCATGGCTTCTCTTTCGATTTCGAGCTGGCGTATTTTGCGTTCGATTTCGTCGAGTTCTTCCGGCATCGAATTCATTTCTAAGCGCAATCTGGCAGCAGCTTCGTCTATGAGGTCAATGGCTTTATCCGGTAGATATCGGTCTGTAATATATCGAGTCGAAAGCTGTACTGCAGCTACTACGGCACCATCTGTGATGTTTATTTTGTGATAGGCTTCATATCGTTCTTTGAGTCCACGCAATATAGATATAGCGTCTTCTTCGTTGGGCTCGTCCACCATAACCATCTGAAATCTGCGTTCGAGAGCTTTGTCTTTTTCAAAATACTTTTGATATTCGTCGAGCGTGGTCGCTCCGATTGCCCTGAGTTCGCCTCGAGCTAGTGCCGGTTTGAGGATGTTAGCGGCATCCATAGCGCCTTGGGTTTTTCCTGCGCCGATCAGGGTATGTATCTCATCGATGAACAAAAAGATGTCCCCCTCGGAACGGATGACCTCATTGACTACTGCTTTGAGTCGTTCTTCAAATTCGCCTTGGTATTTGGCTCCGGCTATGAGAGCTCCCATGTCCAAGGCATATATTTCTTTGTCCCGAAGGTCTTCGGGTACATCGCCATTGACGATTCTGTGCGCTAGTCCTTCGATGATAGCAGTTTTGCCCACACCGGGTTGGCCGATGAGTATTGGATTGTTTTTGGTTCTTCTGGCCAAAATGTGCAACACTCTGCGGATCTCTTC
>JAJRUR010000298.1 GCA_024277695.1 Bacteroidota bacterium
AGGTCCAATTGACTAATATCTCTATCTACAATTGCCGTAGCAAAATCTTCTGACAAGTCTTTTGCCATCGGTCTGCCTATCATTCCGGATCCCAAAACAACTATGCGCATATTTTTTTTATTGCAAGATAACTTTTTTTGATGGACACAAGATAAGTATGCAATAATAGGCATAAGCAAAATGTGTTCTATAAACTCATCAAATCTTGACAGTACTTGCATAGATGTTAGGCTCTCGACCAATTAAAAAAAAGGCTCCGAGTATTTCATCGGAGCCTTGCACACAGTTTAAGGGATTAATAAAAATCTTGCTTATTTCGAATAAACAAACACCGCTGACTGAACGGTATTATTACGTAGCAGCTGTACCTGATATACTCCTGAGGACTTTATATATTCGGCCAGCTGTATAGACTGTAATACGAGATTATTTGACCAGACATCAGAATACACTACTTTTCCGGTGATGTCTCGGATTATAATTCTTTGCGGAATACTTGCCGGGTCTTTGACCTTGATATGGATTATGTCCGATGTGGGATTGGGAAATAAGAGTACTTCCTCGATTTGATCAAATTTTTGCGGTGCATCACCCACTAAGCTATCGACGATGACGACGACAAAAAACTTACAATCGCTCACATTGCCGGCGGCATCGGTAGCTCGATAATGTACGAGCGTAACACCTATAGGAAAGAAGGATCCGGATGGAAGACCGGATAACAATTCGAGTTTTTCTACGCCACAATTGTCATCGACGCTCATATCGTACTCGATCCAAGTACCACCGAAGACCGGATTGGCTTGACCCTGAACTACACCTGGACAATTAAAGACCGGTGCTTCCGTATCCGTGATGCTAACTTGAAACTCACAGATCGTCGTATTGTCATCGTCATCGGTGACTTCCCAAATCACATCTGTAGTGCCTACCGGAAATTCAGATCCGGATGGATAGCCCTCGAGGAGTATAGCAGTGGGTTCACCACATGCATCCGATGCACTCAATGAGTATTCTACGACAGCGCCACAGCGTCCCGGATCGTTTTCTTCGAAACGATGCGGTGGACAATCGAGCGTAGGTTTGCCTTCATCTTCGACAGTCACCGCAAAACTGCATGTACCTGTATTACCGGCACCATCGGTGATCATCCATTCGACTACAGTCGTACCTACCGGAAAAGGATTGCCGGATTGGAGCCCCTGGACAAAAGTATTGTAGGTTTGGTAATAGCCACAGTTATCCGATTCGTTAGTATGGTAATATACGCGTGCTGTACATTCGCCTTCGTCTGTTTTGACTGTCATATCATCAGGACATTCTATAACCGGTGCTTCCGTATCGAGGACGGTGACTTTAAACTCACACAGTGTTTTGTTGCCCCAAGTGTCTATAGCTAGATATCTGACTATGTTTTCTCCTACATCAAAAAATCCTCCACTCTCTCTTCCCAATATGCGTTTGAACGATGCCAAGGCACAATTGTCACTAGCACTGATCGGATAATCATATATAGCTCCACATACTCCCGGATCATTTTCAATAGTTACATCCGCCGGACAATCAATGATAGGGG
Source organism: Bacteroidota bacterium (assembly GCA_024277695.1). Taxonomy (GTDB): domain Bacteria; phylum Bacteroidota; class Bacteroidia; order Chitinophagales; family Saprospiraceae; genus JAJRUR01. The sequence goes on from JAJRUR010000298.1 coordinate 1,577, forward strand.
CTTCTTGATCTTCCACATTTATTTTGAAGGTACACTCATCAGTATTACCACTTGCGTCAGTTACTCTATAGACCAGTTCATTGCCACCGGGAGGAAAGAAAGATCCGGATGGAAGACCGACTAACTGCTCCAATACATAATCCGGACAGTTTTCTATGACATCTACTACATAATCTACTGTAGCGCCGCATTGGCCGGGTTCTGTTACAGTAAATATATAACTTGGACAGACGAGTACAGGTGGTATATTATCTTCCACCGTAACAGTAGCTAGGCAATTGTCCGAATTGCCATTGACATCTGTGACGGTTAGGCTCACTATATTATCCCCCGTATCACCACAATCAAAGCTACTGGGGAAGACAGATAAATCCGCTATGCCACAAGCATCATGCGATCCGTTATCAACCATATCAGGAGTGATACTGACCAATCCATTATCGTCTAGATATACTGTGATGTCTTTGCAAAGCGGGTTCGGAGGTATATTATCTTCCACTGTGATGGTGGAGATACACTGAGCAGAGTTTCCATTACCATCATTGATCTCTACGGTCACCATTACAGGTGTACCTACATCGTTACACTGTACCCATTTGGGATTATAATCTACCAAATTATAGTCTCCGCAGTTATCTGATGTGCTCGCCAAATCCAAAACATCCGACCATTGAATGAGATAATTCCCAAATACATCAAGCGCTACAGTCGAGTTGATACATGCCGGTACAGGTGGTACAAGATCCAGTCCGGGATCAATAGTTATCAGAATTGGAAATGTGTCATTGCAAGAATTTCCTTCATAAGAGTCATCGGATACACTTAAGGTATAGTCTCCCGGTGGTAGATTATCAAAAACTCCGGACATATTCGAGCCAGAGACAGGACCGTCTATAAAGTATCGAATAGGTCCGTTGCTCGTATTTGCGTGCATAGTGATGCTGCCGTCGTTGGCATCGGGACATGTTTCATGTGAGGTAATCGCTTCAAAAACGTCCACATCGCACAAGGTACCACAAGCAGATAGACAGGCTCGAGAGTCAATGTGGTTCTGTATGCGTGTGATATTGCCGGCTGACCAAGTGGTTGCATTTCCATAGATAATAGGCCACATGATAGTGGTATTAAAAGGGCCGGATAGGGAATCCGCTTGACTATGTACGCCATCAAAATTATGTCCGCATTCGTGGGCAGAGAGTTGTCGCCGACTGCTGAGATTATTGAGATCTTCACAGACATTGTAGCGATCAGCCCCACATATACCGCCGATGCTTTTGGCACAACCAATTAGACCCGGTCCTGACCCACCACATCCCTCAATGTTACGTCCGGTCCAAAACTGTCCCAAGTCGTGGTTTTGTAGATTGGCTGGAGCCCAAGCGGCAAAATCATCCAATATATCAAATGCTTCTAGCGAATTTGTAATGGGGTCTGCTGCTGCAGAAGTAGGTACAAACTGATCCACTATCAAAAAGTCCAACAAAAAATCATCATACAAAGGCTCCATCATATTAATGGCAGTTGCTATAAAATCATTAACCGCTTGGACAGAGCTACCCCTTGCTTGGTACATCAAAAAATCTGCAGAAGTAGCCATCTCGACTTCTGTACAACTCGGAGGCATTGCTTGTAGTGTCTGTAACTTATCTTTTTTGAAACTGTCCTGATTTTGGCTTATTTTTTGAGCACCACACTCCATAGGTCCATCTTGTATGACATCTATGCTTCGATATAGTACATAATCTGTAGCAGCAGCTGATTTGATCATATTAGATAGAGGCTCGATAAAATATTCGATGCCATCTTTGACGAAAAGTCCAAAAAAATAATCCTCCGTAATAGTAGCTCTGATATATCCGTCCTCCCCATGGATAAACTCGCCGCGGTAGGTAACATTGGGTCTGCGTGGTAAGACGATAGGCCCTTGATCTGTCAGAGCCACTTCTCTGTAATTATGCGCTCGCATATCATAAGAACTGATTTGAAATTGCCATGAAGCACGTGTAGGCCATTGGATACTCATATCCATACGCCCCATCATCGGTGCTGCTCTAGAAACTTCTGACCAGTCGAGCTGATAGAGTTCATAACTTTTGAAGGTTTTTTGGAGTGCTGCTACGTCAGAGCGTGCAGCCTGTGTAGTTTTGGCTACAATTTTGAAACTTTGCGCCTTACAGGCAAAACCAAAAATGAGCAATAAAAGTAAACTGATCGTTCCTTTAAAGGATTGGAAAAATAGGGTAAAGTTAAACATGGTATAATAGGGTTTGTGCACACT
>JAJRUR010000299.1 GCA_024277695.1 Bacteroidota bacterium
CTCTGTCATTACTATGCCCAAAGATTTGAAGTGGATGTACGTTCTGTTCGATTTCCCGGAGTAATCGGGGCACGAGCCATGCCCGGAGGTGGAACGACAGACTATGCCGTGGATATCTTTCATCAAGCATTTTTACAAAACCGCTACAGTTGTTTTCTCAAAAAAGATACTACCCTGCCAATGATCTATATGGATGATGCGATCAAAGCAATTTTGACTATATTATCAGCCCCAAAAGAAGCCATCCGTATCAGAAACTCGTACAATATCAATGCCCTTTCTTTTTCGCCCGAAGAACTAGCCCGTTCCATCAACAAAAAAATACCAACATTTGAGATGGAATATGCTATCGATGAACGTCAAAAAATAGCCGATAGCTGGCCCTCTTCCTTAGATGATACAGCAGCACGTAAAGACTGGCACTGGCAAGAATCAGTCAGCACTACAGATGCACTTGTAGATGTTATGTTCAAAGAACTTTCCAAAAAATATCTTCGACCAGCATAAAAAATTCAAACCGATATGTTCAAAAATCTAAGAAATAAAATCGCTCAAGAAATTCAAGAAATCAAGGATGCAGGTCTCTACAAAGAAGAGCGCATCATCACGACCCCTCAATCTGCCCAAATCCAAACGCAGGGAGGTGTTCCTGTACTCAATTTTTGTGCCAACAATTATCTTGGACTTTCGTCCAACCCCAGACTTATCCAAGCAGCAAAAGACGCTATAGACACACACGGTTACGGGATGTCTTCCGTCCGATTTATCTGTGGCACCCAAGACATACACAAGGAGTTAGAACAAAAAATAGCGGACTTTGTAGGAGCCGAAGATGCCATATTGTATGCAGCTGCATTCGATGCCAATGGCGGACTGTTCGAACCTCTACTCAACAAAGAAGATGCTATAATATCGGACACTCTAAACCATGCATCCATTATTGACGGGATAAGACTTTGTAAGGCAGAACGGCATCGCTATATCAATAATGATATGAACGACCTGGAAGACAAGCTCAAAGCAACACAACATGCCAGACGACGCATGATCGCTACAGACGGAGTCTTTTCGATGGATGGTACGATTGCACAACTCGATAAAATATGCGATCTGGCAGAGAAATACGACGCTATGGTGATGGTGGACGAGTGCCATGCGACAGGATTTGTAGGAAAAACAGGACGCGGTGCAGTCGAATACTGTGGTGTAATGGGTCGAGTCGATATCATTACCGGTACATTTGGCAAAGCACTTGGAGGAGCTTCCGGAGGATTTACTGCTGCACGCAAAGAAATTGTAGAGATCCTCAGACAACGCTCCAGACCTTATCTTTTTAGTAATACCCTAGCCCCTTCAATCGTCGGAGCAAGCATTGAAGTGTTAGATCTGCTGAGCTCTTCTACCCAATTACGAGACAAATTGGAAGAAAATACGCGCTACTTCAGAGAAAAAATGACTGAGGCGGGATTTGATATCCTTCCGGGAGTGCATCCGATAGTTCCTATTATGCTCTATGATGCAAAACTCGCTCAGGCATTTGCCAAAGCCTTACTGGAAAAATCCATTTATGTTATTGGTTTTTTCTACCCTGTGGTACCCAAAGGAAAGGCGCGGATCAGAGTCCAAATATCAGCAGGACATAGTCTAGAACAGATAGAGCAAGCAATCCAAGCCTTTACAGAAGTAGCACAAAACCTTGGTGTCATTCGTTAGGAAAAGTGTTGATTATTTTGAGGCGAGTAGTCCATCCAGTACTTGAGGTGAGGCGGCTTCTGTAGAATATATCCATACGACTCCGAACAGTATAGCATATATCAAAGTAGTCCATACCATAGCTTTGAGCCTAATCCGCTTTTGTCTTTTGATCTCCATTAAATTTTTCATAACTCTAAGATTTTTGCAATGTTCATTTGCTCATAAAACGATGCAGAGTAATCTTTTCTTCTTATCAATGTGTTAAAAAATAATATATCGACACTAAGGCAAGGGTTTTGTACTGAGGTACTTCTTCGTCAGATTGCCCATGACCCGGCCTACCAATAGACCCAGTAAAGTCCCAACAAGCACATCCAATGGAAAATGCACCCCCACATATACCTGACCGAATGCTATACTTCCTGCCCATATCAATAGCATCCATCTCAAAGGACGATATGCGGGTCCGAGCAGTACAAATAAAAACATAGCTAGCGCAAAATGATTCGTAGCATGAGAAGAAGTAAAGCTATATCCGGTGCTACATGGTACTAGCACATGAGCATCATTCTTTATAATCTCTGTGCGACAAGGTCTGAGTCGCTTGATATTTTTTTTAATCAAATGACTACTCAAGCCATCGGAGACAAATATTAGAAGTGCAACAGCTATCAAAACTTTCCAAACATCATTTTTGAGCACCCCCACCAAAAAGTATATCAGGAATACATAAAGGGGATACCAAAAGAATTTTGATCTCCATAAAGGCATAATCCAATCAAAAAAAGCATTTTGAAACCCTTGATTGACTATTCGAAATAAAGTATAATCCCACTCCAGAATCTGCTCCATATCTATGAATCAATGATGTGATATCTAATTATTGGACCCATGACCACTATTCCACATAAGGTATGCCTTGATAAAGCCATCTAGCTCTCCATCCAATACATCATCTGTACGCGAAGTTTGATAACCCGTACGATGGTCCTTCACTCTACGGTCATCCAGTACATAAGACCGAATTTGTGATCCCCATTCGTTCTTCATCTTACCGGACTCCAATTTGTCCCGCTCGGCTTGTTTTTTTTTGAGTTCGAGCTCATAAAGGCGTGACTTGAGCATCGTGATTGCTTTTTTTCGATTGAGATGCTGGGAGCGTTCTTCTTGACATTCGACTACAATGCCGCTCGGCGCGTGCCTAAGCCTTACGGCACTTTCGGTTTTATTGACATGTTGACCTCCTGCTCCACTTGCTCTGAAAGTGTCCCAGTCCAAGTCTGTCGGATCGATATCGATCTCAATGCGTTGATCGATCAACGGATGCACAAATACAGAGGCAAAAGAAGTCATGCGTTTGCCTTGTGCATTAAAAGGACTTACACGCACTAGCC
>JAJRUR010000300.1 GCA_024277695.1 Bacteroidota bacterium
AGTGTCAAGAGGCGTCTTGAAGGTTTGGTTCGTTGTTGCATTTTGATAGTTGCTGTTAGGATTTCATTCGTCGGGTGTAAATATATACAATTGTACATCATTTTTGATCTAAGTTACTAACATTTACTCTATTTTATTTTAAAAAATCCCAACATATTTGGATTCAAAATAATATTTGCAACTAATTGAATATCAGCACTATATGAAATTTCAGTGTACAGATAAAAATATTTTTTACTTTTAAGTCATTCAGAGTCATAGGCTTAGACATGCGTCCTTTTTTGTAAATAAAAAATTTATTGAGGTTGAAAAAAATCAAAAATTTTTTCTTTGTGCTTGCTTTGAGCTACATTTTTTTCTTTTTGCTTGCAAGCCACACACCGCTTATGATCAATAATCCGGAGGTTATTTTGACGGCATCCAATTGATCTTTTTGTAGCCAAATCGCTATAATCGAAGCAAGTAATGGCTGCAGGTAGATATAGATACTGACGATAGATGGAGAGACTTTGCTCAAGGCAAAAGCATTGAGTACATAAGCCAGATAGGTCGTAAAGACCAACACAAAACCAAATGCAAGCCATATCGATCGGTCGAAACTCTGCCAATTTACATCAATTGCTTCACGATATCCAAAGGGAAGCACGTAGCATAGACCAAAGCCAAATACCCACTTCATAATGGTGACAGGGTGATACTTGTCCAGAAGCTTTTTGGCGATCACCAGATAGATGCCATAAGATAGGGCATTGATCAAAATCATGATATCTCCACGCATAGTCCCATCACTCAGCTCCGGAGTGCTACCCTCTGTGATGAGATATACTGCTCCGCTGAGGCCGAGTACCAATCCTATGATCTTATGTACTGACCATTGCTCTCTGCCTACCAAGACAGAAATTGTCAGTACTATTAGTGGTGTCATCGTCATAATCAAGGCTGCATGGATCGGAACGGTTTCTTTCAGTCCCATAAAGAAAAACATCTGATTGATAGCCACTCCGAATAGTCCGCAAAGCATCAATAGAAGGATATCGGATTTCTCCACTTTTTCTTTGACCCATATATAATGCGTGATACTGATCAATATGATGGCCGCTAGCACTCTGAATACTATAAATCCTTTAGGTCCAATGTAATGGTCATCTAGTACTATTTTGGCTACCGTATAGTTAGCTCCATAGATGAGTGCTACGAAAAACATAGCCAGATGAGCCTTAGAGATAGTCGACAGTTGCATGGTGGCAAAACTACACTATTTGACTAGCATGGATCTACAATTACATAAAGAACAAAACAACTTTCTATCATCGACTGATCAGTCACGCCTATGACGCTGGCGCATCGTGCGGAGTAGTTGGGCATTGAAGTCTTTTTCCACTCTGAAGAGCATCAGTATTTTTTTGGGAGAAAGGATGGGTTGGAGAGATTGGACGAACAGCTTTCGCTGGCGGAGAATCTCTTCCTCGGATTGCAATATTTCATCGATATGTTTTTCGGCTTCTTCGTCGGACAAAAAGGTAATTTTATTACCGCCAATACGATTTTTTCTCAGTGCTTGCTCGTTCTTTTTAAAAGCATTGTACAGAGGAAAAAATTGTTCTGCTTCTGAAGGGCTGAGATCGAGCCTTTCGGTAATGAAAGCTATTTTGCGGGCTTGAATGCGTTTGGAGATGATGCCTCGCTCATTTTGGCTATATACCAATGTTGTTGTTATAAAGAGCAAGACTGTTGCGAGAGATATTTTGCTTATATTCATAGTTGTCCGGATTTTGTACATGTGATTTAAGTTTTTTTTTTAATTTGTTATTTTGTGGCAATTGCTTAAAGAAGCTCTTCGATTTCTTCTTGGTTTAGTTCGTTAATGAGGGTTTCTAATATGAGCTCCTGCTCTAGTTCTGCAGTGCCCTCTTTTTGGCCGACGAATAAGTCTTCCAGATATTCCAAATCAATTTCTTCGGCATTGGTTTCTATATATTCTATAATTTCTTCGTCACTCAACTCTACAAAAAGATTGTTGTCGGTGGTTTTTGTTTCGGTGGTCTGCAGGTAGATCAGCAGAAGCACACTGAGACTCAAGACCGCAGCCAGTCCTCTTCTGTACACCGGCGGTAAAGTAAAGGGTTTCATTTTTTTCCACCATGGTATCGCGGGCTGTGGTACATCCCTGGGAGTGAGTCGCACCTGCTCCAATACACTTGCCTGCATGCGATCAAAGTAATCGGATGGTATGTCGTAGTCTTCTTTTTTAATGGAAGATAACATAGGTGCCATATCTTTTATTTCATCATCAAGTTGTTCTTTATGCTCCATAACTTTGATTTTTGGAAATTAAATAATGTTCTATTTTTTTTACAGCCAGATGGTATGAGGCCTTCAATGCCCCGACCGAGGTCCCCAGCTGGTCTGACATCTCTTTATAGTTCATCTCATCATAATATCTCATCTCAAATACAAGTTTTTGTTTGTCCGGCAAAATATTGGTCGCGTCTTTGAGCAGTTCGAGTACTGTATCACCATCCATTGTGCTATCCGCCTGTAAAGTATTCATCATTACACCTTCTTTGAGATCGAGACTTACAGATGTCCTTGCCGACCTCTTCCTTACTAAGTTTAGTGCTTCATTTCGGGCTATGCGGTACAGCCAAGTGTACAGACCTGATTCGCCCGCAAAAGTAGCTATATGCTTATAGACTTTTACAAATACATTTTGAAGTACATCATCCGTATCATCA
>JAJRUR010000301.1 GCA_024277695.1 Bacteroidota bacterium
GATTTTAAGCCTCGAATATACAGCTGATCGGCACAAGGGTTGGGGTATAAATAGATGTGCTCCTTTGGTCTATTGCGGATAGATGAAATGACCTCCCTCTCATAGGCACCGATGTCATAGCCCTCTCCGGATGGCCTCCTCAATCCCAAAAGATCATCCATCACTACCACCTCCACCAAATCTGTCCCTGTATCAATCGCCGGCGAGTTCTCAGAGAGTTGGTAGTCCTTGGCATCAAAATCTAAAAACACATTGGCCGGATCGGTCAATAATATGCTATGCATATCCAAACCCATCGACCGCCATTGATCGAGTCCTATACTACTACCATCGCCGGAGGCACTCATTTTATCTTGGAGCAAGTTATAATCACTCTTTAGGCCGGATATATCCGATACGGCTATACATCCTCTCCAACTATGCGCATTGATGATGATGTTATTGTATATACTCGTCCCTTCGTTAGCACCTTCTTGAAGTAGTATTCCCCATCTTCCATCCTCCGGTACGATAATCGTATTATTATAGATCTTAGCATTCCTACTCACTTCAGCCCCATCACCTTGAAATACTGCTATACCCTGAGCACGGTGATTATCATAAATCAGATTATTATACACTTCTGCCCCAACTACGCCATCCATATTGATTCCGGCAGCCTGTCCATTGTCATAGATAATATTTCCATACACTTGAGCATCACTGATGATACCATCTCCACCCGAAGACAAGTCACCATTCATATGGATGCCTGCTGCACGATTTCCAAAGCAAGTATTGTAGCGGATTACCGGTCGATCGCTGCTATTAGACACGTAGATCCCATGCTCATCCATCGAACGACTACAGACGTTGTGCTCGATCAGAATATCATCCGTAAAAGCTGTAAATATCCCACGTTCAGCATTGTTATCAGCCTTGCAATTGCGCACCACACAAAAATCCGATAAGACGACACGTATGCCATTTCCATTGCCCGGTGCATCATTCGTCGTAAATCCGTCGAGGACGATATAGTCGGCATTCTCGATGTTAATAATATCATTTCGTATAGGACCTTTTGAATTGATCAAGGTATTAGCTCCCAAGGCAGTCCAAACGATGGGAGCACCCTCCACCCCTCCACGTCTCAAATCAAATCCTGTATATACTCCTTCAGCTACAAAGACAGAATCTCCGGGTTGGACTATATCTGCTGCGTGTTGCAAAGTCAGAAATGCCGTCGTCAAACTTTGGCCGTTATTGCTATCGTCTCCCGAATTGCTTACAAAATAATTTGCCGAATTGTATTCATACGCACCGGCATCTATATCCGAAATGATATGCCTTTCGGCAAATGACTGGCTATGGATATACACTTTGTCCGGAGTCCTGCTAAAACCCATTTCATCGTGTACATGCTGTCCATAATCTATAGCAGGAGATCCCCAAACCAATCGATAATCATACTGTCCTTCATCCACGAACCCTACATTGCTTATCTGCTCGGATCTCAGGTTGTCACGCTGCGTAGTCACATCACCACGTACTACTGTTCCGGTACCGGCCAAAATATTATTTCTGATAACAACTTTTTCCGCACCGGATTGGATATCGACAAAGATACAGGAGGCCTGCCGCTTATTCACCATCGTATTGTTGATGATGTGACATTGGTTGAGCGTATTGGTCAATCCTTCTAAACCAAATCCAATCATATTATTATTTTCCGCATTGGGACCTTGCATCAGCAGGTTGCCCATGATGATACTAAAACCACCATTGCTCAGATCTATCAATCGACTGGAATTACCGGTGTTTTCATCCATAATTCTATTATAATAGATAAGGTTTTCGTTGGCTCGGCTTTTGAGATTGTGCCCTATTTTGCAATGATGCGAATAATTGTATCGAAACATGAGTCGGCTGACATGACCGATATATAGATTATGTGTAAATCCATCTCCAAAACCGTTGTTGGCAAAATGACTGTACTCAATAAGTATATCACCCTCCCCGGGATTTGAAGTCAGTATTCCATTTTCATTGTCATGAAAATAACAATACCTAATCGTCATACCTACCCCATCCAATCGGATACCTGCACCGTTATTGTCCGGTACCTGGGCGCCCTCAAATTCTATATGCTCTACAGTGATGCGATCACCGGCAAGTACCCAAATACCCTTTCCCCAAATATATTTTCCATCGGCTACAAGATGCACCATACCTTCCAAACCCCGAATCAGCAGATCATCAGCCTGCCAGACAGCTAGTGCATCATCGCCTCGATATTCGGCTGAACGAATCCATATCGTATCTCCGTCACCGACCACGCCGGCACTGTACAAAGCATTAGGATGGGGATATTGCTCTCCGGGACCCACCAAAAAACTGGTGGCATGAAGTGCATAGAAGTTGAGTGAGAGTACAAAGAGTAATAACAAACTGATTCTTGACATAATTTTAATGTGTTTTTATGAGGATAGATAACACAATCCAACATTTCGCTGCAGCTACACCCATATTAAAACACCATAATGTCAAAATACGACAAATTGGCTATAATCCCTTATGCCTTAAATCATCTTGGCAACTCTAGATCTTTTAATAAATTGGCCATAACCGGGATCTAAGGTGCAAGATCCATCACGTACAGCTACTCGTCCACGTAGTATGACGACCTCTGTTTTTCCGGTGACTTGATGACCTTCATAAGCCGAATAATCGACATGCATATGATGTGACTCTGAGGATATAGTATGCGTCTGCATAGGGTCAAAGATCAGTATATCCGCGTCAGAACCTACTGCTATAGTTCCTTTTTTGGGATACATCCCAAAAATCTTGGCGGCATTGGTAGAGGTGAGCTCTACATATTTGTTGAGTGTAATTTTGTTCTTGAGCACGCCCTCCGAATACATCAACTCCATACGATGTTCAATACCCGGATGGCCATTTGGAATCTTAGAAAAGTCATCCTTACCCATCATTTTTTGTTCCCATCTAAAAGGACAGTGATCCGTCCCGACTACCTGTATCAGACCTTGATTGATACCTGACCACAATGCGACTTGATCCTTCTTTTGGCGTAAGGGGGGACTCATAACCCATTTGTGTCCATCCTCTCGCTCATACAAGGAAGCATCGAGTATTAGGTATTGGTTACATGTCTCTACATATAATTTCTGATTGCGCAAAGCGGCTCTACGTACGGCATTAAGTGCACCCTCACAAGTCATATGTACGATGTATCCGGTACATCCTGTATAGTGGAGCAAGTCTGCAAAACGAGCGGATGCCTCAGCTTCTGTAACTTCGGGCTGCGACAAATAATGGTACAGAGGGGATAACTTACCCTCGGATCTGTGACGGGCAATCAAGGAATCGATCATATCTCCATTGGTAGCATGAACTGTCACCATCCCCCGATGCTTTTTGACTACTTGCATCAGTTGGACCATCTGTCCGTCATCTATCATCAAAGCTCCTTTGTATGCCATAAAGGTTTTGAAGGATGTAATGCCTTCGACCTCAATCATCTGAGCGACTTCTTTTGCTACTTGATCATTAAAATCCGTAACGGCCATATGATAAGAATAATCACAAACCGCTCGACCGTCTGACCTGCCCTGCCAAGCTCGAAGGGCATTGTACAAGCTGTCGCCTTGAGTTTGGAGTACAAAATCAATCACCATCGTAGTACCGCCGAACAGGGCAGCACGAGTACCACTCGTATAATCATCGCTCGATGATGTCCCCATAAAAGGCATATCCAGATGTACATGAGGGTCCATTCCACCCGGAAATACCAATTTGTCCCTTGCATCAATTATTTGTTCGGCATGTAAGTCCAAATCAGTTCCTATGGCTGTGATTTTTTCGTCTTGAATATATATGTCACACACACTATCGGATGAGGCTGTAATGACGCGACCGTTTTTAATCAATAAAGACATATTCTACATTTTGATTTTGCTTCGGTAAATATACTATAAAGTTGGGAGTTTGGTATTGGGGTGTTGGCTAGTTAGCACATTATCGCGTTGGTGTATTAGAGTGTTAACGAGTCACTACTCGCTTATGCGCTTGACAGCTTATGCGCTTGTGATCCTCGATTTAAACATCTCGGATTATCTCACTTATGCGCTTGACAGCTTATGCGCTTGTGATCCTCGATTTAAACATCTCGGATTATCTCACTTATGCGCTTGACAGCTTATGCGCTTGTGATCCTCGATTTA
>JAJRUR010000302.1 GCA_024277695.1 Bacteroidota bacterium
ATAAACATATCCTTTCTTTTTGATTGGAGGGCTTTGCTCCAAAAAATATCAGCTAAACCGAAGCGCTTTGACCGGATCTATTTTACTCACCAAATAGGATGGAATCAACATAAACAATAATATAGTAACCAAGGTCAGCACGTTGAGCCCTATCCACCACGGGATATCGATCCGAATCGGAACATATGAAATATAATAATCCGCTTCATTCAGCTTTAGAAATCTTGTATAGCGTTGTGTAAGGCATAGTACCAAAGCCAAAACATTACCGATGATTAGGCTATAGCCAATAATTAATCCCGCCTTGTACAAAAATATCTTACGTATCGTCCAATTCCTTGCCCCCAAAGCTTTCAATGTACCTATCATCTTGGTCCGCTCCAATATAATGATCATCATAACTGTCACCATATTGATCAAAGCAACAATAGCCATCAACACCAACAGCACCAGTTCATTGATATTCTGCATCTCTATCCATTCAAAGATTTGTGGTGCCTTCTGCTTGAGCGTCTCACTAAATAGATTGGGGGGAAGCACCTCAGCGTAGAGATACTCACCAAAGTAATCCAAATCATCTAAATTATCCAAAATAATCTCAAACCCACCCACTTGGTCAGCATTCCAATCCAAAAGATCCCTAATGATCTGTATATCTATGATAGCATACTTCTTATCATACTCCTCCAATCCCGTCTTGTAGATACCTTTAATCAAAAATCTGCGCTTAAACTGCTTGCCGGATATGATAAAATGTACCACAATCAACTCATCGACCTTCAACCCAAGCCGCTTAGCTGTTTGCTCCGATATCAAAATAGACCGAGCAGCCGTCGAATCCGTTAGATCCAATATATCGCCTTGCTTGATATACTTACGCAAAAAATCCCAATCATAATCCGCACCGATTCCTTTAAAGATCAAACCCTCCATGCTTGTTTTACGCTCAATGATTCCGGGCAATAGTGCAAAACTCTGAATTTTCTTAATCCCACCTTTGGTCTTTAGCTTTCGAGGCGGATCAAAGCGAAAATCATCAAACACCACTTCGCTAAGCTGCTCTATGTCAGGATAAAAGGTCTGGTCCAGACTGATAGGCACCTGATCCCTATTGAGATGCATCTGCGCATCCATGATGTGGATATGCCCCCAAAAACCAAATACTTTTTCGGTGATATCATGCTTAAATCCATGGATGATCGAACTCCCAATCAGCATCACTGCCAGGCACAATCCGATGACCATCTGAGCGATACGGATGATTTTGGCAATAAATGAGTTAGTTTTGCGCTCACTTAATTTACGCGCTACAAAATATTCGAATGACTTAAATCTCACTTAATTTACAGAGCTTTCTATTTTTGTCGCTAAGATTAGCAAATATTATATAAAAAAGAACGAATATCGCATCTATGAATTTTTTGGAAGAACTCAAATGGCGTGGTATGCTCCACGATAGCACCCCGGGAGTGGCAGAGCATCTCGCCCAAGGACCTGTCACAGGATACATCGGATTCGACCCTACAGCACCATCCATGACCATAGGCAACTATGTACAGATCATGCTACTCACGCTCTTTCAGCGCAGCGGCCATCAACCTATTGCCCTGATGGGAGGGGCTACAGGACGTATTGGAGACCCTTCCGGCAAAGACAAAGAACGACAGCTCAAATCCGAAGAAGAGCTCGATGCCAATCTAAATCTCCAAAAAAAACAACTCGAAAAATTTTTGGATTTCAGCGAAGGATCCAATAAGGCTATCTTGGTCAACAATTATGACTTCTATAAAGACATGGGCATTTTGGATTTTTTAAGAAAGATAGGCAAAAACCTCACAGTCAATTACATGCTCGCCAAGGATTCGGTCAAAAATCGGATGGATAGCGGATTGTCCTTTACAGAATTCAGCTACCAACTGCTCCAAGCGTATGATTTTGTCGCCTTAGGAAAAAAATATAATTGCAGTCTGCAGATGGGTGGATCAGACCAATGGGGCAACATCACTTCCGGCACTGAACTGGTCCGCAGGATGACAGAGAAAAAGGCCTTTGCTGTCACTACCCCACTTCTGACCAAATCGGATGGGAAAAAATTTGGAAAATCCGAAGAAGGTAACTTATGGCTTTCGCCAAAACTCAGTTCACCCTATAAGTTTTATCAGTTTTGGATCAATGCAGATGATGCAGATATCGCTAAATTTACCCGATATTTTACGCTGAAATCGAAGGAAGAGATCGAAAACCGAGAAATTGAGTTTCGCGATGATCCCCGTATGCTCAAAAAACTACTCGCCGAAGAGCTGACCAAACGTATCCATAGTGATGAGGCATACAAGGCTGTTTTGGCTGTATCAGAACTGCTTTTTAACAAAAAGGCAAATCACGAGTTTTTAGTCAATATGTCCGAAACAGAACTCCAAGCTGTAGCTGAAGAAATCCCAAACTACAAACTCCCCCTAGACATTTTGGAAAAGGACAAAAACATCATCGATCTATTGGTCGAGGATACAAATATCATCCAGTCAAAAAGCATGGCAAGACAGGCTATAAAATCCAATGCCCTATCAGTCAACAAAAATAAAATTAATGATATTAACTCCACGATCAATAAAATGCAATTACTGCAAAACAAATACCTTATGATCGAAAATGGCAAAAAAAATAAGTTTATTATTCGTTTTACTCATTAAATAAAAATATTTCTTTTCGTGCAATACAAAATTGGAAAGATCGACGCTTTAGCACTCGTTCAAAAATATGATGCGCCATTATTTGTTTATGATGCAGATGCTATCAAAAAAAAATATACGCATTTTATGAACAGTTTTGAGGTAGAAGATCTAAAAGTACATTATGCCTGCAAAGCACTCAGCAATATCAATATACTAAAACTATTCAGCTCTTGGGGAGCGGGTGCAGATTGTGTTTCGATATTTGAGGTAAGACTGGCGCTGCAAGCAGGATTTTCTAAAGACGATATCCTATTCACACCGAATAACATCTCCATTGAAGAGATGGAACAAGCCATCATGCAAGGTGTAAAAATTAATGTGGACAATCTCAGTATGCTGGAGTACATAGGACTACATCACGCCCATCTACCTATTTGTATCCGCATCAATCCACATTTGATGGCAGGAGGTCATAATAAAATTTCTGTTGGTCATATCAATTCAAAATTTGGAATTTCTATCCACCAAGTACCTTTGATCAAAAGAATCATCCAACAGTATGGAATACTCGTTGAAGGCATTCACTTACATACGGGTTCGGATATTCTCGATCCTGATATTTTTTTATTGGCAGCGGATGTCATTTTTAATGTAGCCAGAGAAATAGATACGGTCAATTACATCGATTTTGGGAGTGGGTTTAAGGTGAAATATAAAGAGAGTGATTTGGAGACAGACATCCAGTCCTTTGGCAAGATATTTAGCAAAAAGTTCAATGCCTTTGTAAAAGAAATAGGCCGACCACTGACTTTGCGTTTTGAGCCGGGGAAATATTTGGTGAGCGAAGCCGGATTCTTTTTGGCGCGCACCAATGTTGTAAAACAAACTACTGCTTGTACTTTTGTCGGTTTAGATACAGGATTTAATCATTTGGTACGTCCAATGTTTTATGGAGCATATCATGAGATCATAAATATCAGCAAGCTCAACTCTACAACAAAAAAGCTTTATACTGTCAGCGGATATATATGCGAAACAGATACTTTTGCTGTCGATAGGATTTTGGATGAAGTACATCAGGGAGACATACTTCTTTTTAAAAATGCCGGCGCCTATGGTTTTGAGATGAGCTCTAACTATAATTCAAGACTTAGACCCGCAGAAGTCATCATCAAAAATAGCAAAGATTATCTGGCACGTCGCAGAGAACAGTTTGACGACCTCCTATCCCACCAAGTCATCATTGAATGGTAGATATGCTACATCGTGCTGTGCTGCATCGAAAGAAAAACAAGCGATTCGTCCAAAAAATAAAATCTAAACGCAAGTCGGAATTGGACAGGATGTTTCATCAGGTACACGAGCAAGTATTTTCTAAAATCAATTGTTTAGATTGTGCGAACTGCTGTATCACTACAGGTCCCAGAATCACTTCAAGTGATATCACTCGCATATCTAAATCACTACATATAAAAACGAAAGAATTTATCCAAAAATACTTAAGGATAGACGAAGATGACGACTATGTTTTTCAAACACTCCCCTGCCCTTTTCTCGGTGCAGACAAAGCTTGCATGATATATGAAGCCCGACCTAAAGCCTGTCGCCAATATCCCCACACAGACAGTCCGCATCAAAAAAAAATGCTGAATCTCCATTTAAAAAATGCTGAAATATGTCCTGCTGTAGCACAGATATTCGAATTGCTCAGATAAGCAGATACATATTGTCATAAAGTGCTAGAAACAAGTTCCTATGTCAGATCTTTAGAATTAAGATAGTCCGACAAATAGACAAGTTTTTTCAAAATAGAAAATCCTTATTGGCGAAAAGGACATTCTATTCGGGGCGAGCTCTTCCTGTTGCAGTTTAGGAGCTCAGCTACTTACAGTCTTATGACCGGTTTTGCCTGTCTCAAATTCTTTTGCTGAAAGTGAATGTAGTAAACACCGGCAGCTAAGTCACTGATATCAAAACGGATATTATGTCTTCCTTTTGCGTATTTGTGACGCGTAAGTTGTTTGATATTGCGACCGGCGACATCTTTTAACGACAGGAAGACGATGTCTCCATCGGACTCGAATTCTGCACTGACGAGATCAAAACTGCGATTGGGAAATACAGAAAGTAATTCCTTACCGGCTCTTTGTGTATCTTCTCTGGTGGAAGTCATTTTGCACTGATCTGTTTTTATGATAGAAATCGGATCAAAATTATTCAGAAAAATCTGACTAATATCATCTTGCGGAACACAAAACCACTGAGAGAAAAGTGAAGCATAAACTGCTCTAAAATCTACTTTCCATTCTAGATTATCATCATACATCGCATCGTCGGGTATTTCGGGATTATCTCCTACTACTCCGCCGGATACATGATTTCCGAATAAGAACAATGGTGCTGCAGCTCCGTGGTCGGTACCAAGACTTGCATTGGATATGATGCGTCGACCGAATTCAGAAATAGTAGCACCCGATACGCGATCCGAGATACCCAAAGCGTCTAAATCTCGCATGAAGGTATGCACTGCATCGGATAATTGAGCTAAAAGTGTCGCGTGCTCTCCTTGTGTATGATCCGAGCCATCTACTTGCGAATCATGGGTATCAAAACCTCCGTGCTCGATCAGATAAAGTCTTGTTTTGAGCCCACCTGAAATCAATCGGGCTACGATTTTGAGCATTTGAGCTAAGGTGTTATCTTCATCATATTCGACGGCATTTGTTCCTTTTTCGGAAGTATTTTTAAGGACGGTACCATAGGCATTGGACTGTCGCTTGATGAGTCGGATGTATTCGAGTTGCTCTCCTGCATTGGTCCCCGGTGCCGGACTATCGACCTCTTCGATCAGTTCATAGAAGTCATCCGGATCTTGGATGACCATACCCATTGGAGTCACTGATCCTTGGAAAAGCAAGGAACTGCTGTATCCTATCTCTAGAGCGAGTGGGTCGGGCACTGTTTCGTTGGGATAGTCAGCGGGATAGTTTGGGTATTCGTTTTCAGCATATCGCCCTGCCCAACCCGTATTAAGGACTTGATCTGCATCGGCACCACTCAACCATATATCTGTAGAGCGGAAGTGTGAAAAGTCTTGGTCAGGATATCCCACATTCTGAATAATCTGAAGTCGGCCTTCGTTATAAAGATCTCTGAAGCCGGTCATAGCCGGATGCAGAGCTACTTCAGAGTTATTGAGCGGTAGCAAGCTATCATCAGGTAGGATGACATGAGGCCTAACCTTGTTGAGCTCTGACAAATAATTGAGAGGAATTACTGTATTGAGTCCGTCGTTACCACCGCTTAAATTGATCAATACGAGTACATTGTCTGTCTCTACAGAGCCCATCAAGGCAGAAACGAGTGGAGAACTTGAGAGAGCTTTGAGTCCCATAGAGCCAAAGACAGAGGGTATTACGATTCCTGTGGTTGTATTTTTTAGAAAATCTCTTCTTTTCATTATGATATAGATTTAATGGCTATGAATTAAATTTTAGGAGACTTATGTCAATTGGCATTCTGCCTGTTGCAAAATGAGTTGTAGTGTCCATTTAAGCCTGTTTTCGATGTTACTTCTTTTCATTTCGTCATTCGGGTCATTGATATAAGCATTCCACGCTTCAGTCCAGTAGCTATCAGCCTGTCCGGTGAGTAGTGCATTTTTTAAATTTTGTTTTTGGACTTCTGTCAAAGGGATGCCATGTACTAACAGTAAAATCTCATCGATTAGGGCATTAGGATCCTCCGGATTATCCATTTTTTTGGCAAAAGCCAAAACATCCATCGTAATAGGTTCAATCATATTCCACAGTCCCCAGTAAACCATCGAATCCGTATGCAAGCCGCGGGGGGCTATAGTACTAGTCGTAATCCATAATCGATCATAACTCGGAAGTTGGTACCAGGCGGGAAATCCTGCTACATTGGGTGGATCTCCTAGCTCTATACCCAGACCACCCATTATATAATAAGTGGATACATTGACCGCAAAGTTTTCGGTGAGTCCGTAAGACTCCGGAATTTTAAGATCTAAGGTCCTCCAAAGTCCAAGCAAGAAGTCCATTGGACTTTTGATGGCGACACCATAATTGGCTTGGTCAAAAAAGTGTGCACTATTAAATAATGATCGCAGAACAGGAGTAATCTCATAGTTATTATCTCTCATGATCTGAGCCAATGGTTCGATAACTTCGATCTCTGTTGTCGGATCAATATCTGTATAGACAAAGAATCGATAGAGTTTGCGACATATAAATAAAGCGGTTTCTTGATGATCAAATATCATATCCAACAGTTCGTCCAATTCTGCATCACCGGCACCGGGTCCTGACCTTCCTCTTATAAGCCGATTGCCATAAAAGGAAGAGAATTGTTTGTCAGATTCATCATGCCATGGAGGAAAAAATACACGCCCCATCTGAGGATCGTCGTAATTTATAGTCCAACCTGTAAGGATCTTTGCAGCCATCTGGACATCTCCTTCTGTATAGTGTGGATCTGCATTCTTACCGATACAAAAAAGCTCTTGTAGCTCACGCGCAAAGTTTTCGTCCGGAGCAAATTTGTTATTAAGAAATCCATTGAGATAGATCAACATTGCACGATCGATTGTAATGGCACGCATAAGGGATTTGAAGTTGCCGAGCGCGTGTGTACGCATCTTGTCGAGATATTCGTAAAGCCAAGTACCGCTAAAAACACCCCAAAATTCTATCGCTAGATGATTGTGCCAGAAAAAGATCATTTTTTCGTGGATACTCATCGATGGAGTAATGAGATTCTTGAGCCACCATGCTTTGAGTGATACTACCCTCTGCCCCTGGACATCCGACTCAATATTGTTGGTCCCTGTGATCCAGGGTTGTCCAAAGGGTATCTCCGGATCTTCGATACCTTCATCCGGATTGTTGTAATCGTTGACCGGTGGGTCAGGTTTTTGCGTGGGAGTGAGCAACAATTCAACCAACTGCTCACGAGTCATCGATTTTGCAGTATTGAGCTCTTCTTTGGTCAGACCAACTAAGGTTCGTTTGAGTAAATGAGCGATCTGCTGATCTCCCCAAGGTCCGGCATAAGGTTCCAGACCGGCATTGACAGTAGCTCTGACCTTAAAAGGTGCCACAATTTTGTTTGCTTCGTGATCGAATCTTTTGTAGTCGGGCATAAACTTTTCAAAAAAAACTTTTCTGTCCTCTTGCGCTTTTAGTTTGATGCTTTTGTTCATACGATATTTATTTTATGAGTTAAATATAGCACAATATTGTTTTCTTGGCTCCGCGAAATAGAAAAAAACAATCCGTTTTGTCTAAATTAGACATATTGACTACACCAAAAGGAGGGCCTACCCTATAGTAATCTTGCATTAATATTTTTTAAAGACAATAAAAGAGTCCTGCACAAATGTCTATGTACTTATGATAGAGAGCTAACTCTATAAGATTCAAGTACAAAAATCTGCGGAAAATGACTAAATAATAGATATTTTAAGATATCCAATATCTTAAGGATATTTCATAATATATACCTTATTATGATGCTCTGTAATATATGTTTTTTTGTCTTAGATAAATTCAAATTACCCTTAAAGATAGGCTAAACTTTTCTCCATTTTGCTTAGACGAAGCATGTTGTATATTGTACTCGAAAAAGTTGGTTCAATAGAAAGCAACTATCCTCCATCTGAGCGGATTGAATATATAGACGGTACAAATACAATCATCTTACAGTGATGATGAGTCCAACCATATCCATAAGAGACCTGGCTTACTATCAGCAAGATGGATTGGTATTACAATGCTCTTATTCTATCGAGAAGTTTTGCAGTTTCCTCGTAGTCATCTCCAGATGCTTTGGCTAGTTCTATAGCCTTTAGTGCATGTTTTTCAGCTAATTTTTTTTCTTTGAGCTTAT
>JAJRUR010000303.1 GCA_024277695.1 Bacteroidota bacterium
TAAGAATACCCATTCCACCATCCGTAGTAGCACTTCCACCTAAAAGGAGGTATATTTGATTACATCCTGCTTTTATAGCTTCGAGTATCTGCATACCTGTTCCGAATGTACTGGTATATAATGGATTTCTTTCTTCTGGAGATAACAACTCGATACCTGAGGCTTTTGCCAATTCGATATAGGCCTGTCCCTTATTATTGATACAATAGGAGCTCGTAAATGATCTATGGAGCGGATCAACAACTTTTGTATTGCGCCATTGTAGATCAAGTGCCTCTTGGATGATTTCCAGACTGCCTTCTCCACCATCAGATAAGGCTCGTTGTGTGATCTGAAAAGTATCCGAAACTTCGGTCAAAGCCGATTTGATGACTTGACAAAGCGCAGTTGCGGATATCGATTCTTTAAATGAATCAGGAGCTACCAGTATATGCAAAATCTCTCTTTTTGTGTTCCGAATGTATCATTAACAAGCTACAAAGTAGTATTTTTAAGTTTTAAATCCTAAAACAAATACTACTACATTAATTTTGAGTTTTTCAAATGTTTTAATTCAAATCAGATTAGCTATAAAAAAGAAGATATGTCAAGAAATACAGCCCTTTGGACACCAACGGAAGAATTTATAAAGTCAAGTAATCTGCAACAATACAGATTATGGCTAGCGAGGACTCAACAGTTAGAATTTGAGGACTACAAATCTTTATGGCAATGGTCTGTAGATCATCTTGAGGATTTTTGGGCGAGTATTTGGAGCTATTTTGATATCAATAGCGACTATGATGAGGTCCTGGCAGATGATAAAATGCCGGGGGCAAAATGGTTTACCGGTGCACGGGTCAATTATGCACAAGAAGTATTTGATCGCAAAAGTCTTCATCACCCTGCGTTGGTGTATAAGACTGAAATGACAGATGTACAGGAGATGTCTTGGGAAGAGCTAGAGACTGCAGTAGCTTCGTGCAGAGCTTTTCTCAAGTCTTGTGGTGTAGAAAAAGGGGATCGCGTAGTAGCATTTATGAGCAATATTCCTGAAGCGACCATTGCTTTTTTGGCATGTTGCTCTTTAGGGGCGGTCTGGTCGAGTTGTTCGCCTGACTTCGGGGTCAATAGTGTAGTAGAACGATTTAAACAAATCCGGCCCAAGGTGTTGTTTGCCGTCAATGGATATACTTATAACTCCAAGCCATATCCCAAGATAGATGTTGTTCGGCAGATATGTGAGCTCATCCCGTCGATCAGTGACGTAGTATGGGTTCAATTTTTGGCGCAAGCCCCTGTTATGGAGTTAGCGAAAAAAAGAAATCATCGATGGTCGGATGTGATGGAGCACAAAGCCAAACTGGAGTTTGACTTGGTTGATTTTGCTCATCCTATATGGATATTGTATTCGAGCGGGACAACGGGCAATCCCAAGGCGATTACGCATAGTCAGGGTGGTGTGCTATTGGAACATCTCAAGTATTTGGCTTTTCATAATGATGTAAAACCCGGTGAGCGATTTTTTTGGTTTGCGACCACCGGATGGATGATGTGGAATTTTGTACAGGCTTCCTTGCTGATGGGGGCGACGGCAGTTTTGTTTGACGGGAGTCCTGCATATCCTGATCTTAATGCTATGTGGCAGTTTGTTGAGGATGCAGATATACAGCATTTTGGTACTTCTGCTCCATTTTTGGTGGCTTGTATGCGTGCGGGGTTGACTCCAGGTACTGAGTTAGATTTGAGTAAACTACGTTCTATAGGATCCACAGGATCACCACTGCCTCCGGAAGCATTTGACTGGGTATATGATCATGTGCAGCGCGACTTGTGGCTGTGTTCTATGAGTGGTGGTACAGATGTTTGTACAGCATTTGTCGGTGGATGTCCTGAACGTCCTGTTTATGAAGGGAGTATTCAGTGTAGAGCATTGGGAGTGAGTCTTTATGCATATGATGAAAATGCTCTAGAAGTTTATGATGCGGTAGGGGAGATGGTGATTACTAAAGCGATGCCCTCGATGCCTATTTATTTCTGGGGAGATAGCGATATGAAGCGTTATAGATCGAGTTATTTTGATATGTATCCGGGTATTTGGAGACATGGAGACTGGATATTGATTGACGGGCGTGATCAATTGACGATCTATGGTCGATCGGATGCTACATTAAATCGTCAAGGTGTCCGCATAGGCACTTCGGAAATTTATCGTGCTCTGGATCAGATTAGTGAGTTGAAGGATAGTCTGATCGTCAATCTAGAGCTCGAAGGTGGACGACATTTTATGCCTTTGTTTGTCAAGTTGGATGATGGACTTGTATTGGATGAAGAACTTATACACAAAATAAATTGGACACTACGCAATACGTATAGCCCTAGACATGTTCCGGATGATATCATCCAAGTGGTGGATATACCCTATACGATATCCGGTAAGAAGATGGAGGCACCTATTAAGCGTATTTTGCTCGGTCATCCACTCCAAAAAGCTATTAATCTGGATGCTATGCGTAATCCGGAATGTGTCCAAGAGTACATGGAGCTTTCGAAAACGCTAAAGCTGTAATCGCTGAAGAGTATAAAGAAATAATCTTATGGTAATCTAGCGCCCTTCCCCATAAAAATGAAGGAATAAAGCGGCGTATTTCTACATCATCCGATCCTTACAAGCTTAACTAACAAGCCCCGAGTTTCATACCAGAACTCGGGGCTTATCTATTTGATTATAAAATGTAATGAGGACTACATTTTGATGAATTGCAAAATATTAGCATCATCCCCAATGACTGAAATGTAGTAAAGGCCACTACTCAAGTCTGAAAGATCAATAGCTGTTTTGGAA
>JAJRUR010000304.1 GCA_024277695.1 Bacteroidota bacterium
ATTCCGCATGAGCCAAAATGAGTGTGCACTTTTCGAATGCAGCGTCTGAGCGTTGAGGAGTTATGGAGCTTGATTTGCAGATAGACTTATAATTTAGACTAAATTCTAAACTTTATACTTTTCTTTAATATGACTACTCGTATTTTTTCTTTTTAAGAAGATATACTTACTAGTCTGTTCATCGTCTCGTGTTTCTGGCTTTACAGCTATTATATGATAGTGTGCTTCAGAATATTATTATCTTTGCAACCGTTATCACAAAACAAGGATATGATTGATCTGCCTATTTTATCTCAGCCGGAAGTACCTCGTCGCAAGCCATCTTGGTTGCGCGTCAAATTACCTATCGGCAAAGAATATAAGCGTGTACGTGCGTTGGTAGATACACATCAACTGCATACCATTTGTCAGAGTGGCAACTGCCCAAATATGGGTGAGTGCTGGGGAGCAGGCACAGCGACTTTTATGATCTTAGGCAATGTATGTACACGTAGATGTGGTTTTTGTGCTGTGCAGACAGGTAAGCCCCCGGTGTATGATACAGAAGAGCCACAGCGAGTCGCTGAAGCGATTCGCTTGATGGAAGTCAAACATGCGGTCATCACTTCCGTCAATCGAGATGAACTGCCGGACAAGGGTGCAGAGATTTGGTACAGGACGGTACGAGCAGTCAAAGAGCTCAATCCGGAGACAACAATCGAAACCTTAATACCGGAGACGCGGAGAGATTGGAATGCGCTAGAGCGTATGATCAGTGGAGGACAAGAGATAGTATCCCACAATATAGAAACTGTACGGAGGCTATCTCGTACAGTGCAGCCTCAAGGTGATTATCAGCGTAGTTTGGAGACAATCCGGTTTATCAAAAAATATGGAAAACGCACCAAATCCGGTATCATGGTCGGGATGGGAGAGAGTACGGCAGAGGTTTTGGAAGCCTTGGAAGATCTGGCGACACAAGGTTGTGATGTAGTAACGATTGGACAGTATTTACAACCCACCAAGCAGCACTTGCCTGTAGCAGAATTTGTACATCCGGATGTCTTTGCAATGTATGAGCAGGAAGGTCTAAAAATGGGTTTTGATATCATCGAGAGCGGACCGATGGTACGATCAAGCTATCATGCGGAGAGACATCTTTAGTATTTATACCCCTATTCTATACGCACAAACATCTGACGATGACGCTCTGTACCACTAGAAACATCTATGATGTAGTTATTATTAGCAGGCAAATTGCTCACATCTACGCTTAGTCGATTAGACGAAGTGTATTCTTGAGTTTTTACTATCTGGCCAAGTATATTTTTTATGGTTAATAAAACATTGCCGGGAGGTGCATCTATATCTATGTAGAGCATCTGATGCACCGGATTGGGATATATCCGTAGTGCCAAAAGATCTTCTACATCCCTAGAAGAATTGATGACACAGGACTTGCCACCATCTACAATCGTCCATTTGTACTCATCGATCAATTGATTACGAGCATTTTCGGCTAGACAATATTTGCTCTTGCCACCATCAAAAGACAATAGATTTAGATCTTGTGCTGCCCAAGAAATAAGCGTAGAGTCATAATTGGGAGTCGATAAAGAATCATTTTCTAGTAATCTGATTAAAGAAACTGTAGGATTCAACTGCCAACCACCAAGATTTTGATCAAAACTAATCGCCCCGCTTAGCATGTCATTCATCACCCGCACATTAGAGACATCCCAAGACCCAATAGGCTGATTAAATTTCTTAGCTTCACTAAACATCAGGGTCATATCACGCACACCGGATACATCCCATGAGCTGATGTCTGCATTAAAATTTTCAGCTCCTTTGAAGACTATACTCATGTCTGTCACATTGCGCACATCCCACCCGGAGATGTCTTGATTAAAAGATTTAGCATCGAAGAATAGTCCGAACATAAACACCAATCTTTCTGTATTCCAGTCGCCTATGGGTTGATTAAATGATGTTGCGCCATTAAACATACCATTCATACTTTTGACATTAGAGACATCCCATGATCCTATGGGTTGATTAAATTTGGAAGCACCCAAAAACATAGTGTTCATAGATACAACATTGGATACATCCCAGTTATCCAGAGCTTGATTAAATGATACGGCTCCATTGAACATCCCGGTCATACGTACAACATTGGACACATCCCAGTTATTTAGAGCTTGATTAAATGATACGGCTCTTTGAAACATATTGGACATATTTCGGACTCGGGATACGTCCCAACTACTGATATCTTCATCAAAAGAATAAGCCGATGCAAATAGTTCATTCATCGAGCCCACCTTAGACACATCCCAATCTCCTACTCCTCCTGTAAGAGAACTACAACCCTTAAACATTTGAGACATACTTAATACCCTACTCAAATCAGGTATATCTTGTGCTTCGATCTTCATTCGGTCACAACCTGCAAAAGCCCCTTCCATTGAAGTCCACTTTCCTGTACCCCACTGTAGTACACTCCGTAATTTGTTGGCTACGAATCGAGAATTGAAATAAATTCTTGGAAACGTACCTGTAATTGTAGTAGTATAGCTACCGATGGTGGTGTACGAGTGAGAAATATCTCCTGTCACGCTCGTATCCTTCTGACCATCACCCCAATCGATGTCATAGTGATATTCCTCGTCCGGATGTGTGGGAATCGTAATCATCTCTAAGGGTTGTTTTGTAGCCCATTTGAGGATAAAGGCCTCCTGAGCAAAACAAGGAGTTGCAAATATCAAAAAGCTAAGCGCGGCAAAGAAAGATAGGAAATTGGGTTTCATAGATAGTTGTATTTTTTGAGTTTTATATATTCTTGTATAGTCAAAGTTAAAATATTTTTCTCTATAAATCAATAAAATATTTTTACAACCAATCGTATTGCAAAATAGTTAGGTACATATGGAACTCAAAACGGCCAAACAAAAATTTATTAATACTTGGGGCAAAATGAGTAGTTCTTGGGGTGTGCCAAAGTCCATGGCTCAAATGCACGCTCTACTATTGATATCGCCACGAGCCCTTGATGTACAGCAAATTACAGAAGCGCTCTCCATTTCTATGGGCAATGCGAATACGAATCTTCGCAAACTCATCGAATGGAAACTGATCTATAAAAAGAAGATGAAAAACAAGCGCAAGGACTACTACCTAGCAGAAAAAGATATGTGGACTATTTTTAGCCGAATTTTGGAAAAACGCAAAAAAGAGGAGCTTGATCCGATTGCACAAACACTTGACGAATTAATGGAAGTAAGCTGTAGCTGCCATGATTCTAAAGAATTTTGTCGGGTCATCCGTTCACTTAAACAATTCACCAATCTCACCGATAGTGCTTTGGACTACATCATCCAATCGGATTCTGATTGGATTATCAAATCGTGGGACAAAATCATAAGATAAAAAGTCGATTGTTATAAATTATGCATATAAAACCATTTAAAGCCAAATATCCCAACTTTGACCTGATCCCCTCCCCGGATCTATTCTTTTCAACGGTCAATTTTGACTACGCAGAATTTGAAAATTCAGGTTTTTATAAAAATGCGGATAAAGAACATATCTATATCTATCGCATCTCAAAAACAAACCAGAGTCAACTGGGCGTTTATGCTGCTTTGGACATCGAAGATTATAGAAAAGGTGCCGTACTCAAGCACGAGCATACCATCGAATCCAAGACACAAGAAACTATCCAAAAAACCCTCCGAAGATCTGCTATGATCAAACCTATTCTACTGGGTTACCCCAATAGAAAGCGCATCAAAAATATCTTGGTAAAGTATATCGAAAGCCATCCGCCGATGATCGATACCCGGATCAAAAAAAGTGGTGAAAAGCATCAAATTTGGAAAGTAGAAAAAACGCAGAGTGCCAAAAAGATTATGGACGCTTTTGGTCAGATTGATCACGTATATATCGCCGATGGACATCATCGCAGTGCCACTATGGACATTTTAAACAGACAAGGCTACTCAGAGCTAAATACAGACCATATCTACTGTGCAATGTTTCCTTTTGAAGATCTCGATATCCACGCCTACAACCGCGTAGTAGATTACAATCCTACCATCAAAAAAACACACATTATAGCTCGACTTTCTGCACATTTTGAGATCGACATCCTAGACAAATACAAAATATGGCCTCAAGCACAGCACGAGATCATCTTGCTGATGAACTACGAATACTATCGTCTGCGATGGAAAAAAGAACTCCTCAAAATCGAAAAACCTCATACCCTAGATACCTATCTATTTAACAAATATGTAATCTCAGGGATATTTGATATCGCTGATGTACGCAGCGATCCTCGCATCAGCTATATCAGGGGGACTAAAGGACCACAAGGAGTGATGGAGCAGGTGCAAAAAGCAGAATATCGGATGGGATTCGTCCTCTATCCGCTTTCGAAAAGCGATTTTGTCCGAACGGCTTATCACGGCAATGTCTTACCTCCTAAGAGTACTTGGTTCGAGCCGCGTATGCGCAATGGTATGCTCGTCATGGATCTGTCGGGATGTCCAAGCTAAAAATTTGAAGACTAAGAGCAAATAGATATGAAAAAACTAACTGCTGATTGGATCTATCCCGTCACTTCTGCACCTCTCAAAAATGCTATACTTGTTATAGATGATGACGGCAAAATTCTGGGTATAGAACAATCTACGGATATCGGTAGTGCGGATGTCCAATATTATCCAGGAGCAATCATCCCCGGCCTGATCAATGCACACTGCCACTTGGAACTATCGCATCTCGCCGGCGTGTCTCCTACGGGCACCGGTTTGATCACTTTTCTACTCCGGGTAGTACATCATCGCGCTCAAGATCCACAGCAGATCAGCGATGCTATTGATAGCTATGATCGCCAAATGTGGGAGTCCGGCATCCAAGCTGTAGGTGATATATGTAATACCTTAGATACATCACCTCGAAAAGCCCATAGCAAGATCAGATACCATAATTTTATTGAAATGTTTGATCTGTGGCAAGAAGACCAAACTGAAGCACACTTCCAAAACTACCGCCAAGTGTTTGAAGAGATGTACCTAAAGATCCATGACAAAAAATCTGCTGTGCCTCATGCACCGTATTCTGTCTCTCCATTGCTTTTTAGCAAAATAAACCAACTCAACGCCTCACTCAATGATATCAGCATAAGTATCCATAACCAAGAAACATCTGCCGAAAACCAATTTATCAGAGATGCAACCGGTCCTTTTGTTGACTTCTATAGACAGCTAGGTATCCAAAGCCATACCCAAAAGCCTTACGGAAAAAACAGTATTAACTATGCATTGGAACAGATGAATCCCGCTCAAAACATCTTACTCGTCCACAATACTCTCAGTAGAGAAGAAGATATCTGCTTCGCTCAAAAATGGAGCGATCAGATCTACTGGGTCAGTTGTCCCAATGCCAATCTGTATATCGAAAACCGCCTACCGGACTACCGGCTCTTTACAGAAGCAGGAGCCAAGATATGTCTCGGTACAGACAGCATGACTTCTAACTGGCAGCTCTCTATTTGGGAAGAAATGAAAACTATCAAAAAATATCAATCCGGTATCCCTGAAGAAGAACTGCTCCGTTGGGCAACTATAAATGGAGCGCGAGCACTTGGATTTGAAAGCGATTTGGGAAGCCTGGAAGTCCATAAAAAACCCGGAATCCTCATAGCTCCTGCCGACCAAAACGGTATCCAACTAAAATCTGATCTCGGGATTAAAAGAATTATTTAATAAGTCAATAGGTAGATTGTAATCAAATGCGTATTTTTGGGCGTGATTTTGATTCGATGTATTACTTTAAGCCTTCTGATCTGCTCCTACCTACCTTTATGGTCTCCACGGGGTACTGACCAATTTCACCTTCCCCAAATTGGTGATCAATATCACTATAAAACTATTCAAAACCCGGATTTGGGCTCTTCACCTGATGAAAGTTTTGACCCTTTAACACATTTTCATATCGATAGATTTGATCAAGAAGAAGTGCTAAAACTACGATCACCCATCTATGGCGAAGCTTATCCCCTCATCAGCCGGTCAGACTTTATGATCGGGGCACAGGATTTTCAAAAATACTACCAAATAAGAGATGATAAAATCTATCTCACCGGCATACAATCTACAGCATTCGGACTTTCGGATGATCTGACTTTCAGGTTTAGTGATCATCTGGTATTTGATCCTCAAATGTTTTTGGAAACGATCCAAACCGAATCCCAAGCCATCAGCGAACTCTATGAACAAAACTTATCTAGACTCACAGACGATTATGATCTTCGCAGATACCGCTATGTCATCCATCAGGACATCCATACATCCTACCGACCGCTCGGAAGGACAAGCATTATACTACAAAATGAATCTATAGATCTTATCGTCATAGAAATTATCCAAAAAACGTCCAATAAGCTCATACGGATACCCTACAATTCTGAAGAAGAGCTCCATGAGATATCCGGTCAGCTCCCAAAAGTTCAGAAGCATATCTCTTATGCATATTATACTACTGATCAGTTCTTTCCTGTACTCAACTTAGAAATGGATCTAGAGGATTCTAGAATTAAAACCGCCACTACCTACAGGCGAATTGCAAGTAACGCACAACGCCTGGCAGGCCGATCTATAACGGATTTTATTATCGAACCCAATCCCAGTTTCGGTGAGACACAACTTATACTGCACGTCAAAAATAGCGGAAACTATACAATAGAAATAAAAAATATCTTGGGCCAACTCTTACAGAGCAGGTCCGTCCGGATAGATGGTGATTTAAGACTACCTGTCGATTTTTCTTCATTGCCAAAAGGGAGTTATTTTTGTAACCTCACAGATGATTCCGGTCGAGTATTGGTATCCAAAAAACTGGTTATCCTCAAACCCTAAGCTGGTAAAATTAGGCATATATTTTGGATAGTATTGATAATCATATGGATATATATTATAGTATTCTTTAAAGAGTAGAATTTTGTCTAAATTATATGGATTGGTAAACGACTACCGGCTATCCCATCGCCATCCATACTGCCCAATAATGAAAGGCGGCACCATTGATGACCCAGAGATGCCAAAACACGTGGTGGTATTTCATGTGCTTCATCCTATAGAATAACACCCCAATAAGATAACAAATCCCGCCACCGAGTAGAGCAGTGAGTATCAAATACGGAAATCGATCCAGACAATATAGCACGATGCCTCCACCTAATAATCCCATCATGACATAATAACCCAAATCATACTTTTCAAAAAACGAATAGAAAAAAAGTTTGGCCACTATGCCACTTATAGCCACGATCCAAATAGCAGTCAAGTAATAATAATCCCAAGGGTGGGGGACATATTTCATCACAATGGGCGTATTGGTACCGGCGATCAGCAAATATATGCTCATATGATCCAGTGTTCGCAGATGGAGACGCCATTTCAAATCCTTAGATCTGTGATACATAGCCGAACTAAAAAACACCATCGACATGCTGATCGTAAAAACTGCTAAGCCGGTTAGCCAACCTATTGCGGTATGCTGCTCCATATTTCTGATGATGATTTTGCCACCGGACAGAAGACTCACTAAAAAGGCCAAACCATGTGTCCAGACATGCAAGCGCTCTTCGTGCTCTGTATAGTGACTAGGCTTGGCATTCCGCATACAGAATTATTTAATTAATCTGTCAAAAAAGTACTAATACTAGAAAAAACGAAGCACTACATTTTTGTAGTGCTTTCGCTTCACGGTTTATCGTATATTTCTAATAAAAGATATATTGTTCTTCCGGAGTGATTCAAGGTGGTAATCAATTGCCCAAGATCAATGGAAGTCCATCACCACTTCCACCGACTACGACGACTTTAGAATTCTGTGATTTTGCAAGTTCTAGCGTCGCCTCGATACCTTTATCACGCAGAATCTTATCCGTCAGACTGGCATTGAGGATGCGATTGGATTCTGCTTTTGCCTCAGCTTCGATAATCTTTCGCTCTGCCTCTTTGCGTTCCTTTTCGATGCGAAATTTGTACTGCAATGATTGTTGTTCTTCATCCAGTTTCATTTCGATGGCTTTCTTGAGGCGCTCCGGCAGCTCTACCGAACGGATGAGTACAGCATCTAATATTAGATATTTTGGTGAGATTGCATTACTGGTCTGTTCAAAAATTTCGTCTTGGATAGCGTCTCGTTTTGTTGAGTAGAGTTCTTCAGGCAGATATTTTCCGATGACCTCCCGTGTAGCTGATCGAATTTCAGGTCTGATGATTCGATTCATATAATCTTTTCCTACCTCGTCATGTAAGTAGCCGATTTTGTCTGCTTGCGGCTTGAAACGATAAGAAAGCTCTACGGCTATCGAAAGACCATTCTTGGACAGTACATTCATTTTTCCAAATTCTTCTTGGATCCTCACATCATAGATGTACATCTTATTCCAAGGAGCTACGACTTTAAAACCCTGACTATAGACCTTATCTTTCTGCAGTCCCCCGCCAAAGCGTTTAAACAGAACTCCTTTTTCTCCGGGGTCTATGGTCAGAAATGTCGTACTTGTAAGTACAAAAAACAAGATTAAGCCTAAAAAAATTAGTCCGGCTATACGAGCAAACTTAAAATCAGGTAATGGTTGTGGTTTTCTTGCTACAGTCATAAATGTTTGTTTTTATTGGTTTAAATCTTAACAAGAGTTATCTTGAAATAAGTCACAATTTAAGCAATTATTCGACTATCGGGTCACTTTTGTCTATGAAATGTGTATCAAAAAACATCTAAAGTTAAATGGACCATAAGTTCTTTTTTTCTATTTTGCTTAGCTAGCTATTTTGACAAAGCGAACTGAACGTGTACCCTGGTATGTTTGAACTTGTAAGATATACATCCCGGGCAGCAATTTTGTCAAATCGATATTTGGGCTGATGTTCAGTACTTGCTCAAAATTATAATGGATGATTTGTTTTCCTGTTCCATCCAAAATGGAGATTTTGACATCTTGTTGGTTGGTAGTAAAAGACAGATTGATCTGCAATTGATCGGTAGCAGGATTGGGGTATAACTCCATACTTACCAAGTCTTGAACCATATCTTTGGATGCGGAGAGTACGCGCTTACCATTGGCATACCACACACCCAAGCTTGCTCCTGTCACGAAGCCACTTCCCTGTGCTGTAGATGTGATACCATCTTCTGCCAAAGGTACTATCCATAGAGCTTGTTCGTCTTCTTGAATACCTTGCAGATGATCATAGATCAGTAGGTCGTCATCCGCCGAATAATTGGGATAGCCTACTGTATTATTTTCTGTTATTGTCTCAATCTGACCTGTTTCTATATTCATCCCGACTATCCCCCAATTACCTTCTTGCAGGACATCAAAAGCGATAATATCGGGTTTGTTTTTGCTAAATGTTGGATTGCCGATACTCGTATTGGCGGGGAGGCTGTTAAATAGTTTCTGTATGCGTCCGTCGCGGTAATTATTGGATGGATTGTTCCACACTTCAATAAAGCCGATATCCCAGTATTCGAGATTTTCTCCGGTTTGAGATTTAATACTATTGATGGCATCGTACATTACGTACTCGCCTAGAGCATCAAACTCGATCGCATCAGGATAGAGTACATCACCGGTCGTGACCCCATCTGTATATGTAGGGTTGTAAAGTTCAAAGCGCTTGAAAGAATTTCCGACCAAGTCAAAGATATAAATGGCATTATTGAGCGAGTCAGTTATCGCTGCTAATTTGTCTCCTTGTTTGGAGATGACCACATTGCGCCAAATCCCTAGTGGGTTTTGAAATGCAAACCCGATTTGGGTATTGTCCGGCCAACCTTGTAAGATCAGCATTCGTTTTTGATCATCAATAAAAAAACCTAATGCCCCATCATCACTGATACTAGGTTTGCTGAGTAAGCCGACATTGGCAATTTGTGTTGGGTTCTGCCCACTATCCGGATCATAAAAGAAGATACCGGACTTAGACGCTGTTGTCATCATAACAAAATCCTCTCCCGGATTGGGGTCAAATTCTTCTCCTTGGTTACCTCCGCCGCCTCCCGGGATACGAGTGAGGG